>JBGOWL010000190.1:0-4073 GCA_041478585.1 Dehalococcoidia bacterium
AACTCCTATTAGGATAGGGGAAAATCGGACTTTTCTCAACTGGTGCAGAGACCTGAATCACTGTGCTGCTCTATCTTTCGATCAAGAAACAGAAAACTTCCCCGGCGCCAACCCAGTGAGTGGCACAGGTTCGGAAGAATGGCAGGTTTCCAGCACTGTACCCAACACCAGAGTACGGGTGGCAGTTGGCTCTGTTATTCGTCTAGACAGGGTAGACCCGAATAGCAGCTTCGCCACGAAGGGGGCACTGGTGCTCACATATGCCACAGCCGGTGCAGCGCTCTGTTATGACCTCCGGCAGGAAGACGGTGGTCTCGTATCCTTCTGAGTTTGTTACAGTGGCCTCTTTCAACTCTATCGCCTTTTCGGGCAGGGGGCACATCTCCTGGCAGACAATGCAATTCTGCTGATCAGCTCAGGGGATGCATCGATCCCTGTCGATCTCGGCTTTGCCGATGACCGCCTGACGTTTCTCCTTCAGTGACAGCCTGGGCGTCGGCTGATGCTCATGGACTACCTCCAAACGGTTCTAGTGCCTGATTTCCATTCTAAGCGAGGTCAGAGGAGGTAGCAAACAGCAGAGGCATCAGCCAGACTGCTAGCGTGGAGAACAGCGGCTGAGCATGCCGACACCTTGGCCTATCTGAGGAGTACGATTCAGAATCTATGAATGGAAAGGTCTCGGACAATGCCTAGGCTTTGTCTGTCTTGGCACTTGCCTTGCTCATCTTGGACCTAATCAACAAAAACGGAAAGAAGAGAACGAACGTAATGAATCCCAGACTGCACCCAAGTCCTAGAGACTTGAGTGTCTCCTCTGGAGTGATGACAACCTCCAAGGGGATCTGGCCTGCTGCCAATTGTTGTAGAACAAGGTTGTTACCATCCCGTTTCATGCCCGTGAATACTGTCGCCACTGTTCCATCGGTACTGTATGCTGTCAGACTCATTGTTGGTTTCCCCCCTTTCAGAGTGCCTCCGTGTACGCTGCTGATGCTCTTCAGTCTGCCGCCGGGCGGACATTCCCTCTCCCAGGCTGAATGGACTGGTCAGGGTATGGCGTGCCAGGGCTGGCAGTCTCTGTCATCAGTGGCAGCAGTGTACGATTCTGGCTCAGAGAAGTCAATCTGCCTGGGGAATACTGGCTGCCAATGGGAAGGAAGCCCGTTCTCCAGCGCTGCGGCACAGATGGATGGCCAACGAACTGAATCCCTCGGGAGATGCTATGTCGCGGCCATTCCTGGGGGCCTGATGGAGGTGACGTAGCCTGTGTTGTCCCAGGTAGTGGTTCCTGGCTAGGATGGCAACAGCCTTCTCAGAGATAGCCAGCGGCCTACCGGCGTACCCCATAGGAAGCGCATGAACTTCTGCATGCCCACGTCTTTCTTGTGGGAGCAGGGGTACATGCCGGCAGTCTGCTTGCCACCAAAGCGGTCGATGAGGATGGGCTTGATGTGACAGTAACCCTTTAGTCCCATATCGCCGTTCACTCGGCCAATGCCGCTATCCTTTCGTCCGCCGAAGGGCGCTTCGGTCACGCCATAGGTTACGGTGAAGTCGTTCACATTAACGCTGCCGGATTCAATGCGCTTGGCAATCTCGAGGCCCTTTTTCTTGTTTTGGGTCCAGACGTTAGCGGCGAGCCCGTAGCGTGAGTCGTTTGCCAGGCGGATAGCTTCATCCTCATCTTTCACTCGCATAATGGGCATGACCGGGCCAAAGGTCTCCTCGCGCATGACGAGCATGTCATGATTGACATTGGCGATGACGGTGGGCTCGTAGTAGAGTCCTTTCAGGTTCGGGTTACGACGACCGCCTGCAAGCACCTTGGCGCCTTCAGATACAGCATCGGCCACATGTTTTTCAATGATCTCCATTTGCTGCGGCCAGAACACTGCCCCCACATCGAATTCCCCATCCACGCATTGCCTCAGTTTGGATACGCGCTCGATCACCTTCTTGATAAACTCATCAGCCACTGCCTCCACCACATAGACACGCTCAGTGCCACAGCAATACTGTCCCGTGTTCAAGAAACACCCGGCAACTGCACCGCCGGCGGCATTATCCAGGTTGGCGTCCGCGCAGACAATCATGGGATCCTTGCCGCCCAGTTCCAGGGTGCAGGGGATTAATCTCTCGGCACAGGCCATGGCCACTTTGCGCCCTACGGACACGCTTCCGGTGAAAGAGATCTTATCCACACCAGCTTCAATGAGCGCCATACCTGTGTCTCCATCACCCATCAGCACGGTAAGGACTCCCTCGGGTAGGCCGGCTGCCTGAAAGAGGTCTCCCACGAGCTTCCCGGAGAATGGCGTAACTGAGGATGGTTTGAGCACCACGGCGTTCCCGGCCATCAGTGCCTGGATGGTGGGAATGATGGAGAGAACGAAGGGTCCATTCCAGGGGCTAATCACGCCTACCACCCCCAGTGGTTGATAGACGATGCGGAGCTGTTTTGAGAGCGACAACGCCCCGTGCAGCGATTTCCTCTCTGTTCTCAAGATCTTGGAGGTTCGCCTGGCGTAGTAGTGAAGTGCATCGCAGGCGGCAAAGATATCCATCTGGATAACATCAATGCATGGCTTGGGTGTCTCACGCTGAATGGTGGTAATGAACTCACTCTGGCGTTCCAGCAGAGCCTTCAACGCCCGCATCATGTATTGTCCGCGCTCTTCGAACGATAGTGCACCCCAAGCTTTCTGTGCCTGGCGGGCGTTCTGAACCACCAACCGTACATCAGCGGCAGTTTGGACTTCAATCTCACCGATGGGTTCGAGGTTGGCAGGACTGCTGATTCTCAGACGTCGCCTGGCGCCTTGTGGAGTCTCGACAGGTGTGACAATAGCCATTGTTCCCCCCTCTGATTCTGATTTGTGAGTAGACAGGTGGCCTAGCTGGTAGCTCCGTCGTCTACAATACGCACATCACTCTGGCGGGCAAGTGTACAATTGACGACTATATTGTGTCAACATCGCATCAACCAGATCGCATCAACCAGATGCGCTGGTACTTGACCACAGTTGTATTTGTACGGTCGATCTGGATCACCTGAACATCGTGTTAGAGATAATGCCAAGAAGGGCATGGTCATTGCAGATTGCGTCAGTTCCGTAAGCTCGGGGTGTCTTGAAGCGGCACCGTCAGTGGTTTGACTTGGTACTGGCCTTCGCCATGTGCCTGGCGGCGATGTAGCCGAAGATCATGCTCTTTGCCTGGCAGGCACCACTGGTGTAGGCGAAGCCGTGTGACAGCAGTGCAGTGGTGTTGCTGGTACCATACAGGCCAGGGATAATGTCACCTTCGGCATCGATCACCTGGGCATTTTTGTTGATCACCAGGCCGCCCAGATTGCCCACCGAGCCTACGTATAGTTTGCATCCATAGAAGGGCGGTGTCTCCAGCGATCCCAGTGTGGGATTAGGTTCCTTGTCAGGGTACATTCTCTTGCCCCACCATTTCTGGTAGGTAGTCTCCCCGCGATGGAAATCAGCATCAGTGCCTTCACTGGCGAAACGGTTGAATCGATCCACTGTCTCCACCAGGTTGTCTGCAGGGATACCCAGTTTGCTGGCCAGCTCTTGCAGGGTGTCAGCCTTGTGCAGCCAGTCAGGGTTCTTGGTGATCTTGGCCATCGCGCTGATGCCCAGCTTGCTGGCGCAGGCCTTGTCAGCTATCCAGAAGAGCGGCACATTGGCCAACTCGGAGTCTACCTTTTCATAGGCGAAGAAGGCGCGGCCTATGTCTGGGTAGAATGACTCGTTGCAGCAGCGCCTGCCGTGGCGGTTGACGATGATATTGCCAGGGTAGCCGTAGGCTATGGGCCGGTAGAATGGTTTGCCTTCAACCTCCTCCCCTTCGACGTGAATGGTGGGCTGATATATTGAGTGATCCATCAGAGCTATTGCGGCGCCAACCTCCATACCCATGATATGCCCATCACCCTCGTTGGTGTGTGGCGTCAAGGCAGAGAGAGTGCAGCAGTTCATGAATCTTCTGTTCATCTCGTCGTTCCATTCAAACCCACCCGTTGCCAGCAGGATTCCCTTCCTGGCTTTGATGAAGAAGTC
>JBGOWL010000229.1:0-3437 GCA_041478585.1 Dehalococcoidia bacterium
CCCTCTCTCAGCTTCTTCGTGTCTGTCTCCTCGAGTCGGTGCCTTAGATAAACGCCATTATCGAGCAGTATGATGGCAGGAGGGTGGGGATCGGCAAACGTCTTGCCCAGGTGCGGGTCAAACAGCGGATAGACCTGATAGGTATACTGGAATACCGTGCCCGTCTGGGGCAGTTCCACCCAGTCCCAACCCATGTCCACCTTGCACTTGGGGCAGACCGGCGTCGGGGCGTGCACCTTGATCTCCCTGCACTTCGGGCAGCGGTTGGCCACCAATTTCTTGTTCTCCTTCGCCTCGGCGTAGAGCTTGCCCAGGTACCTGCCTGTAGACCAGTTGTAAGGCCGGGGCAAATCGAACTTTATGCGAATATACTCCGGCCGTTCCGGCTGTCTTGTCGGGGATCCTTCTGCCATTTCATTGCCTCCTATAACGACCTCTTGAGCAGGAACATCGCCGTCCAGTTGGGCCCGCCGAGGGCGGTGGCAATAGCCGTCTTGATGTCCCTGGTAGCCTGGTGCTCACCGGCATCCCCACGAATCTGGAGAGCAGCTTCGGCAATGCGAATGACTGGCGTAGCGCCGATGGGATTGGAAGCTATCACACCACCGGAGCAGTTCACTGGGAAGTCCCCCTCTATATCGGTTACCCCCTTCTCTATCAGCTTCCAGCCCTCGTTCTTTTCACAGAAGTAGAAATGCTCATAAAGACTCATTTCTTCCCAGGTGGATGGCTCGTAGATCTCCGCCAGATCGACCTGCTTTCTTACATCAGTTATGCCATTCCTCTTGTAGAGCCTCTCGCAAGCCACGTGCTGAGAGTACGTTTCTGTGCCAGTGGGGTCGCCGAAGCTGCCGGCACGGAACGGTTCTTGGTGCACTATTGCGAAATCGGCCACCCAGACCGGTTTCTTGTGAATCTTCTTCGCTCTCTTCTCCGAGGCCAGGATAATGACACATGCACCGCAGGATTGAGGACAGAAGTCATACAGCCTGATGGGCCACACCAGATACGGCGACTGCAGTACCTCGTCTATGCTCCGCAGCCCGAGCTTCAGGTGAGAGCAGGGGGTTCTGCACGCGCCCCGGTCTGCCTTAAGCCGGACCATAGCGGCGTGCTCCTCCCGGGCACCGGACTCCTTCATGTAGCTCAATGCCTGCTTGGCGAACTCACTGACGGCGCCTGTCACCATCCCTTTGGCAAATGTTGGGACGGCAGCGGCGGAAATGCCGGCGGTAGCATCACCACAATCGTGCTTCTGCCAGCTTACCACCATGGTTATGTCATATAGGCCCGCGGAGATCATATGGCAGCCCTCGCCAACGGCTTCGGAGCCGGTCGTGCCGCCTCCGGTGACTTTGAAACCGGGCTTTCCTACTGCACCGACTTCGGCAACCATCCCATGGTCAGGCAGAAGGACTCCCTCAAAGGCCTCCATATTGCTGAAGATAAAAGCCTCAATGTCCTTTATGCTCAACTGGGCATCGGCCAGGGCCGCCCTCACTGCCTCACCGACCATCTCTGCCATGTTCACATCGTTCCGTCTAGTAGTGTGGTGGGTCTGTCCGACCCCTACTATTGCTGCTCTACCAGCCATATCTACCTCCGACTACATATTGGCCAGAATCATGACCGCTTGATGCTGCCCACAGATCCCGGTATAGCCATGTGCAAGGGCTACTTTGGCCCCCTTCACCTGTCTAGCGCCCGCTTCCCCGCGGAGCTGCAGCACTGCCTCGGCGACACGTGCCATGCCCGCTACACCATTCGGGTTGCCGGGAAGCACCCCTCCCGAGGGGTTCACCGGAAGCTGGCCGCCCATTTCAATCGTTCCGGAATCAACCAGCTTGCCTCCCTCGCCGCGGCCGCAGAAACCAAGCCCCTCCATCCACAGGGGCTCTTGATAGGAATACTCCGTGGATATCTCAGCCACGTCTATCTGACTCAAAGGATCATTGATGCCCGCCATGCTGTAGGCTTTCTTGGCAGCCTTCACCAGAGCGTCACAATCAGCCAGTTCCCGGTCCCCCAGGTAGTGCGTCTCATAGCAGTTCGAAGCTCCCATTATCCATACCGGCTTCCTGGCAAGCTTCCTGGCCTTCTCCTCTGAAGCGATAACCATGACACATGCGCCATCCGATATCGGTTTGGCGTCGAGGAGCCTGATGGGGGATACCAGCATCTCCGATCGGAGAACATCGTCCACCGTAATATCCAGAGGCCCCTGGGCGAGAGGATTATTCTTGGCATTGCCGTGGTTCCTGACCACCGCTTCAGCGCACTGCTCGGGTGTAATGCCGTATTTGTCCATGTAGCGCCTGGCCTGCAGGGCAGCGGCTGAGGTGAAGTCCAAACCCAGCTGCCTCATGAGAATGGCATCGAAGCCAGCATTTTCAATCAGGCTCTTGTCACCTTGAGACTCCTTCATATGAGACTCAACCAGGACGATCTCATGGCCCCCGGAGAGGACCTGTGACATGGCGACGTATGCGGCGTTGATTCCATCTTCAGCTACGGTGAACTCATGGCCGAAATGCGCTCCCACAACGTGCTGGAGATTCAAGCTCGCTATCGTCCTGCCGTCCCAGGCGTCCTGACAGCAGGTTACGACTGAGTCGATGTCGGACAGGGTGAGTCCGGTCTCCTCCAGCACTTGCTTTATCGCTTCATACGCCAGCTCCGCCTCATTTACATCAGCCCTGTTCGGCTGGTATTTGGTCTGGGCTACTGCCACAATGCCCGCTCTTTCAGCCATATGCACCCCCTTCTCACTCAACTCCATCGAGTCCAGATCGAGCGTGCTCTACCGTCCGTGCAACTGTCGGTCCAACTAGCGTCTTCGGGCAGGCAGAGCAATGGTGCCTTTTCCACCGCAGTTGCGCCCTTGCGCAACATTGAATTCATATTCTACGTCCACCAGGTGCTGGTCTCCCTCAGTGTATTTCTTGACCACCTTGCCGGTCATTCTCATGGTGTCACCGGGGAAACAGGGTGTCCCAATGCGAAATGATATCTCTTTCATCTCTCCCTCAGGCCCTGTCCAGTCAGTCAAGTACTTACCCGACAATCCACAGATGGTCGCGTTGTTCATGAAGATGTCCTTCTGGCCCACTTTCTGGGCATAGCCGCTGTCGTGATGCAGAGGTGTGAAGTCCCTGCTGGCTATGGCTCCGGCGATTACCGTGGTATTTGTAACATCCAGAGTCGCCATGGGGAGCTCTTGTCCTTCCCCGACATCTTCCCAGTGAAGCGATTTCCAAGCCATCTCTACCTCCGTATTGTCTCCAACGTGTTAGGGTCCAAAGCGATACTTCAAGACGGTGAAACTCTGGGTGCCCACCGTCTCCCCCCTTTGATTAGTGAAGATGAAACCCGTAGTCACAAAGTGACCCATTCCCAAGCCCGTCTTCTTCTCTGGTGAAACATCGGTAACCTTATAG
>JBGOWL010000286.1:0-2680 GCA_041478585.1 Dehalococcoidia bacterium
CTGTTTCCATCAGGCAGTGGCTGCCGAGCCAGGATTCGAACCTGGGCTAAGGGATCCAAAGTCCCCTGTGCTACCGCTACACAACTCGGCAATCTCACACAGGCAATTATCTTTGTCTGAGCATGGGGCTGTCAAGTAGAGGCGGTTTGTCCATGGCACATGGGCGTGTTGCCGAATGGATGGTATAATGGCTCAAAACCGTGGATGAGGTCAGAGGATTGTTAGAGGCAGGGCAGGTTCAACTGTACGATACCACGCTTCGGGATGGGGCACAGCAGGGCGGCATTTCCTTCTCTGTGGAAGACAAGCTGAAGATCACCCGCAAGCTGGATGAGCTGGGCTTACATTATATTGAAGGCGGCTGGCCGGGCTCGAATCCCAAGGATGCGGAATTCTTCAGGAGAGCCAAGGGACTTCATCTCTCCCGGGCGGTGGTGGTGGCCTTCGGCAGCACCAGGAGGCCCAACAGCAAAGCCAGCCAGGATGGCAATCTGAAGGCGCTTCTTGAAGCGGGGACAAAGGCAGCCACCCTGGTGGGAAAGAGCTGGGACAGGCAGGTGACGCTGGTTCTGGAGACGACGCTGGAAGAGAACCTGGCGATGATCGGCGAATCGATAGATACCCTCAAGTCCAAAGGGCTGGAGGTATTCTTCGATGCGGAGCACTTCTTCGATGGCTGCAAGTCGAACCCCGGGTATGCTATGGAGACCCTGAAGGCAGCTGACAGAGCGGGGGCAAGCTGCATCATCCTCTGCGATACCAACGGCGGCACGCTTCCGCAGGAAGTAGCCTCGATGGTAAGTGCAGCACAGAGGGAGGTATCGGCGTCTCTGGGCATTCATGCCCATGACGACGGTGAGTTGGCGGTGGCCAACAGCCTGATGGCAGTGGCGGCAGGAGCGGTCCAGGTTCAGGGGACGATCAACGGCTATGGCGAGCGCTGCGGCAACGCCAACCTCTGCTCCATCATTCCGGCTCTGGAGCTGAAAATGGGTATCCCGTGCCTGGGCGGCGAGCGACTGAAGAAGCTGACCGAGGTGGCCCGCTTCGTCAGTGAGCTGGCCAATTTGAGGCCTTTCCCCAGGCAGCCCTATGTGGGGACGAGGGCCTTTGCCCACAAGGCCGGGCTGCACGTCTCGGGGATGAACAAATGGGAGGAAAGCTACCAGCACATTGATCCTGATGCGGTGGGCAATCGCAGCGGCGTGCTGGTCTCGGAGCTCTCCGGGGTGAGCAACATCGTTTACAAGGCCAGAGAGCGGGGTCTGCCCGTTCCTCATGGTGATGAAGCGCGCCGCATTCTGGAGCAGGTGAAGCTGCTGGAGGGTCGCGGCTTTCAGTATGAAGAGGCTGAGGCCTCGTTTGAGGTGCTGGTCCACCGTGCCCAGCCAGATCACCGGCCTCCCTTTGAGCTGGTGGATTTCATGGTGGTCATAGAAAGCCGTCGGCGTCCGGCTGCGAGTGGTGGAGAGATCCTGGCGGAGGCTATGGTCAAGGTAAAGGTGGGCGATGAGGTGATTCACACTGCCTCGGAGGGGGACGGACCGGTGAATGCGCTGGACATGGCGCTGCGCAAAGCGCTGACCTGGTTCTATCCCGACGTAGCACAGGTGAAGCTGGTAGACTACAAGGTCCGCATTCTCGAAGAGAGCGCCGGCACGGAATCTCAGGTGAGGGTGCTGATTGAGTCCAGCGATGGTGAGGATCAGTGGAGGACAGTGGGCAGCTCGACCAACATCATAGAGGCGAGCTGGCTGGCCCTGGCGGACAGCCTGGAGTACTGGCTGCTGAAGAAAGCCAGGCTGTAAAAGGCCCCCCCGAAGGGTTGCTTACATCCCGGTAGTATGGCTGATGGGTGATGGCTCATAGCTCATGGGTCATGGCCAAGTTCGGTAAGTGTCCCCGACCTGATGACCTGTTCAGGCTTGTCCCCCCCGCCCGACGGGAGGCCACCAGGGCCTCCCCTACAGGTGGCTCATGGCTCATAGCTCATGGGTCTGTGGATTCCCGCTTTCGCGGGAATGACATAGAGAGAGGCGGGAATGACATTGGCGGGAGGGATGGGGAGGAGGGATGACATGGTAGGGTGGGGATGACAGACGATCTTCGGAGGGACAGACAGCCTTCGAAATGACAGATGATTTTCGGCTTGATATAATCTAACAGGGTGGATTTGAGAGGAAACTGTGACATGGGTGGGGCGGATTGTGACGTTTTGGTGAGGCTCCATGTGGTATGATGGGTGCTTAATGGGAAGTAAGAGGAGATCTATCTTCAAGGTCTTACGGGGTCAGCGGGGAGACATGCTGATTGAGGTTCTGGTGGGTGTGGCCATCCTGGGGGTGGTAGCGGTAGCTTATCTCAGTGCCATGGTGGTTGCCTACCAGGGGGTCATCCTGGCCGACGAGAAGACCATGGCTGAAAGCCTGACCCGCACCGAACTGGAACGGGTGAGGAATGCGCAATATCCCAGCAGCGACTATTCAAGGATAGTCCCTGGCGCCCCTGGCTATGATGTTGATGTCGATGTCGAGTACGTCGATCCGGAGACGTACCTGCCAACGGTGGAGCCACTGGGGATGCAGAAGGTAACGGTAACAGTCAGTCATGACGGCGAGGTGGTGCTGGTGACCGAGACCAGCAAGGTGAATCGATGAAGTTGTTCAGAGGTAAGCAGAAG
>JBGOWL010000273.1:0-2830 GCA_041478585.1 Dehalococcoidia bacterium
TCCTCTGGGAGTTTATGGGTGCCATAACATCCTCGGTATAGATCCCTGTTCCAACTATCCATCCCCACGGATCGAAAGACTTCACGTAGGCCAGCTTCGGTACAACCCGCCCGGATTGATCTTTATACTGCCACATGTAGCTGTAGAATCCTTCTCCCTGAGTGCTGCAGATGTCCACAATGTCCACGAAGATCGCGTTGCCCTCAGCATCTCTGAAGTTGCTCACATCGGTGTTGATGATATCAGCCCTGAAAGAATCTACCAGCAGTACAGGCTGATAGTCGTTTATCCAGAAATAGCCTTCGTCGTCTTCACCGTAGCGGAGACCGCCAATAGCAGAAAGCGCATACCTCTGCGCCTCCGCCCTGGTCACCAGACCCGACGACTCAAGACCGTAACAGTAGTCCAACATGCCCCAGGCAACCTGCACCTCTTCCTGTGTCTTGATCTCCTTTTCATGAAAAAGATCCCTCTTCATCTCAGGAAGCACATACACCGACATGTAGACAACCAGGATGCTCACAACAAGCAGAGCAGCGAGGGACATCTTCCACATTATGCCCAGCCGAATACGTTTCAATAGTCCTAGCCTTGCCATTCTATTCCTCCTTGTCCCTCCCTTTTCCGACCCCGGGTCGTCTTCCTGACCCACCGACAGAAGTCTATTCCCATGACCGAACCTCGCTTTTGCATCACCCAACCACACCCGAAACCTCGAATTTCTTAGTCATGGATCATCAAGATATTTACGTCAGGTCACTGGCACTGACCAGCCTCATCAACCGCAGCGCCACAATGTTCCCGTCGCCATCCTCCTCCACGACGCCTTCCACACCCGACATTAGGAACAACTGGGATTCCATCTGCTCGAAAGTGCCCTCATGGTCGGGGTCGTCAGCGCTTGTAATGAAAGCCCAACTGAACCTGAGCGGTACAACTCTCACACTGACAGACGTTCCTACACTTAAACTGGGAAGAGGAGGAGACTTGCACTCACCAGTGTAGACAACAAGCGTCCCGGTCGCATCAGAGATCTTCATTCCACCAGCCCCCTCTTCAGCCAATGGCGGTCCGAACATGGCCACCATGACCGTGCCCTCTATGGTGACATACCATCCCTGATAGGTCTCAAAATGTTGTAGCATCTCCTTTATGGGCACTGTTTGGTTTGCACTTACCTTGACGCTTACTTCCCTGGTGAAGGTCTCCACACCATCGTCAGCCGTCAGGGTGATACTGTAGTAGCCCTCCGCCAACAAACCCGTGTCCCACACAGCGCTGGCAGTAGACCACGGTGTCCCTGCTTCCACTGTCATAGGTACGGATACGCCTTCATCGATTCGGTAGCTCGCCTGCTGGATTGAGCCATGCTCGCTGTATATCAACGCCACCAGCCCTACCTGTCCGCTGACAATTGGGCTGGTAAGCTGGAGATGGATTTTCCTCGTCACTCCCGTCTCCTTGTACAGACTGCTGATGCCCTCACCAGTCACGGAGGCCAACCGATAGCCAGCCCCATTTCCGTCCATGTTGGAGCCAAACCACCACTCGCCGGAAAAGGCACCGGTTACCTGCTCGGCAATGCCTTGTGTGTCCATCAACAGATCCTGATGTGCATGCCCGGCGAAGATTGACACCTCGCTTGCCGATCGGCCGGCAAGAAGTACATCGAGCACTTCGCTCTGGCTTTCCCAGCTTGTGGTCGGCTCGTGACAGAACACGATGAGAGGGCTTCCCTGCCTGTAGCTCAAGTCCTTCTGCAGCCACTCCAACTGCGATCCCGATATCTGATAGACCTGCCTGCCGCTCTTCACATCGTTGGGGTCCAGCACTATGCAATGGTAGTCTCCCCAATCGAAAGAGTAGTACGTCGGTCCGAAGTAACTGCGGTAGGTGTCCTTGCTGCCGCCAGTCTGGGCTGTTTCCTGGCTTATGTCAGCCATATCGTGATTGCCCGGCGCGCAATAGACAGGCATATTGAGTCCTGATACCGCAGTCTTGAAAGCACCAAACCACTGATCTGCCTGGGCCTCCGATATGGTGACATTGTTGCCAATGTTGACAAAGTCTCCGGTGGCAACAACAAACGCCGGAGAGATGTCTCCGATTTCCTCCAGGGCCTCGTCTAGCGTTGAAAGGCTGTCCGAGTCCAGATGGATATCCGTCATATGGACAAAGGTGAACTCAGAAGTCTTCTTCTCTGGTGTGTGCATCAGTCCGAAGTCAAATTGGCTGCTTGAAATGCTGCGATACCACGATCCAGACTGAGTGTAGTCACTGGGAGTGGTTATGAAAACGAACGAACCTGCTTTCGGCAGGGTGTAGCTGCCATTCTGGTCACTTACGGTCGAGGTTGACCCGTTGGAAACCAGAACGCCGGCGATACCTTGCTCACCAGCTCCCTTGACTCCATTACTATCAGAGTCCTCAAACACTGTTCCATTAACATCAGTCACCGGAAGCGGTTGCGGTGATGGTCCGCCGGAACTGGACGAACAGCCAACCATCCCAGAAATCATCAAAAACAAAGCAGCGACAATAATCCCGGAAACAAAGTATCTGCGAACCATCCTTGCAGTCCTCCTCGTTCGTAACTCACTGACCATGACAGAACTAGTCCCCCACAGCCCTCCACCTGTCAGGATCGTACGACGTATCCCAAACGATCCCGCTGCCCCAGATCGCAGGATCACCGCCATAAATTGTCCCATCCTGGGCTACATCGTATTTGGCCTTGAAAGGCTTCCTTGTCAGGTAGTCAGCAGCATCTTTTGCGCCGCCACCAGCCAACACTTTGTCAGAGCTGCCATCCCAGCCTGCTACCTCGGCA
>JBGOWL010000217.1:0-3675 GCA_041478585.1 Dehalococcoidia bacterium
AGTCAAACAAAACAGCCCGGGACCCGAAGGTCGATCTTCGGCAGATCGGCCTAGCTTCACGTGGGATCACCAGCGAAGTTATCCTTAGACAAAATCGTAGGCGACATCGCCGATTCTACATGCTTTCGCCAAAGACATCAATACGTACCTGGGAAGACTCAATTGATGTGGATACACGAAGTGGTGCCCTCTTTAATGTTCCCCGCCTAGAGAGTCCTTGCCATTGCGCAATTGACTGCGCCGTCGAGTTCTCCCTAATAGTGCCGCGCCTTCCTCCGCGCTCTCATTCGTATCGCCAGCAGATTCCAACGATGACTCTGCGATGATGCCGACAGGCAGATCGAGTTGATCGTATATGTCCTTGTGTTTTTCAGCCACCTCTGCCAGGACCAACGCGAACTGCTCACCGATATCGTTCATCCTGGTGACATACCATCCCAGCAAGCGTTTTCTCCCCGAATCGGTGTCCGGGGGTGACTGATCCGGAGACTGATTCCCCAAAACCTTCTCTTCTTCCTCAGCTTGCGAGCGATTCAGGAGAGCCTGCTGTGCAACCATGAATGATCGTTTCATCAACTCCAGGAGTTTTTCGTGAGCTGATCCGAGCACGGTCTCTTCAGGTTGTTCAGATTGCACTTTGGCTTTTAGTGTCAGGAAGGGACGAAGTTCCTCTTCCAGTATGGCCACAACCCCCGGCCTGCCCAGCGCTTCCTCATCCAGATCGAATAGAGAACTGACCAGCTTGTTGGTCAGGACCGATTTCACCGACTCTCCCCACTCCCGTGTAGAGAGAATTCGCTCGCCCTCTGTGTTCAATATGAGCCTCCTCGTTCCCCCCGGTCAGCTTCCCGATAGATTATAATCCTTCTGATTTGCACTTCACAGACCGGGCCAGGAACCAAAACCAATACCATCCACCATCCTTCAAAGTCTACAATCTATGACTGTGAGGTCCCAGCGGTGTCACTGAACAGTCCTGCATCATGGCAAAATCCTCTCATACGAACCATGCTTGCTCGGCCGGCGGAACTCGTCGCTCGCCACCAGAGCTGGGCACACATGCCAGTATCCCTCTTGATCAGCAATGATAGCACATCGGGGAGAATGAGCAGAACTACGATTGCCGTATGTCTGGTGCGCTCCAGTCAACCAATTCCCTCACGATATTCAGGCTGGCAAGCTGGTCTTCGATATTCCCGCGGTGTGCACCGCTCTCAAAAAACCCCGTAGGCTTCAGTAGCCTGTTTGCCATTGAGCGGCCCCTCTTCATGCCACGCAGCCACGGAAGGTAGTCAAAGGGGTCTTTCGACGGTACTTCCAGGGTAATACAACCCTGCTTCCTGATTCCTGTGCGTTCCAGGATTTCATGAAGGTCATCTCGCAGACGCTGCAATTGGCCCCCTGGAATCTTAGAGAACGGTGCATGAGCATGTTGTATTTCTTTGTTGACCTCTGGCGAGTGGTGCAGATGTAGGTGGACTATGCTTTCGCCAATTGTTCCACCCTTCAGTCCATCCAGTAGCCTGCCTCGCTCTCCATCCACAGTGAGAACATGACCATAGTCAAGAGTGAGTTTGACTTCGTCCTCAAACCCGGCTATTGCCTGCCTGCAATCGCCGATTGTCTGACAAAGGGATAGCCTGTCCCGTGGACTGTTTTCAATGGTTGGAATCACTCTTCGCCCCCCACCATACTCCTTACATAGTTGCGTGTTGGTAACAGCTATGTATTCAATGTTTTCCCTCGATCTGGCCAATGCCTTCTCTCTATCCTCTTCGTTTCTGGCAACCCCCGCATGAAGAACGAAGACAGGATTCTCAGTCACGACCAAGTCAGGATGGGTTTGCATGATCCTATAGGCGGTCTCCAGTTGGCTTCTTGCCGCCCTTCTCACTCTTCTTGAAGTCTCGCACAGGTTGAAGGAGTATCGCTTCAGCAAAGGATTCTTCTCCACGTGTGCATGGAAGGAGGTAATGGGGTCTCTCAGCAAACCTATCATCTTGTCATTTATCTTCCACTCGAGGGCATTGTAGAACAAGCGTGGATCCGTCAGGTGGAGCTCGATGGCATCGAAAAGGTATGGCCCAACCAATCTGGAGTTGAGTGTTGTCCTTGCCAACCGCAGGAGAAAGTCGTTGAACCTTTTCTCTGCCTTGCTCAGAACGTAAATCCTGTCGACGAGGCTCTCAAACCCAGACCGCAACGAAACATATGCTAAGCATGCCTCACTATAGATTGTGGCATGGTGCGAAGAGATGGCATACTTGATTGGCATTCCGCTGCTTAGATTATCACTTACGCAAGCTAATCTTGCAAGGAGTAAGTTTAGAACTCAGTCCATTGAGGGCTTGACAAGCAGATGTATAATAACAATTCGTAAAGGAAAGAAGGTGTTTTCAATGCGAAGTATGCTTAAAAGGCGCTCGTGGCATTTGTCTGCTGGGTTGTGTATTGCATTCGCCGCATGGTTCCTGCCAACGACGGCCATGCTCATTTCTCTGGGGCTCGTCACCTTCATTTTCCTGGCATTCGAGTTCATCAGACTAAAGGTTCCCAGCATGAACAGATGGTTCTTCTCACACTTCGGATCGCTGTTGCGTGAAGAAGAGACATCTCGAGTCACCACGTCGAGCTATGTGCTTGTTGCAGCACTGATGGCATACCTGGCCTTTGGCAGGGATATTGCAGTGCTATCAGTGTGCTTCCTGGCTGTGGGTGACGTGGCAGCCGGCATAGTCGGTCGCTATATTGGCAGGACGAGACTCTTCGGCAAGGCACTTGAAGGGGATCTGGCCTGCTTCATGGCATGTCTCGCCGCCGGCTTTGCCCTTCATTATGCCGGTCTGGACATCGGTCTGGTGACCATCCTGGTCGGCTCCATAGCTGCTACCATCGGACAGGCCATACGGAACCCGGTGGACGACAACTTGACACTGCCTCTCTTCGCAGGAGCGGCCATGGCCGCCATAACATAATAGAATCTGGTCGTCTCTAACCTACAGAGCGGTCTATGGTATCCCACAGTGATAACCGCATGGTTACCTACTACCTTGCCCTGTTCTTGATAGTCTATGGATTTGTCAGAAGGGCAACCGACGCACCGCAGCAGTTACGGGTTCAGCCGCAAATGCAGAATTGAGCACTCAGCAGCTCTTCTGTACGAGATGAAGGACCCACGTATACTGTGTAGGTGATGGGCTCCACAATCCAACTGGCTTGTTGCTCGTTATAGTAGGCCAGTTGTGCGGCGGTGAGTGCAAATACCACCCTCCTGGTTTCGCCTGGATCAAGGTGCACCCTGGCAAAACCTTTCAGTTCCTTAAGTGGCCTCTCTACACGTGAACCCTCATACCCAACATATGACTGGACCACTTCTTCACCGGCAACATTGCCTGTATTGGTAACCTCCACGCTCACCCTCAGCATACCGTCTATGCCGATTTCATCATGATCAAGTTGCAGGTTCTTATAGGCGTAGGTGGTATAGCTGAGGCCAAAGCCAAAGGGGAAAGCAGGCGCATGGCCTTCCCTGTCCATCAGCCGATAGCCGTGAAAGTAGCCATATTCGATGGACGTGGCACACTTGTCGAAGAACGGGAGCTGGCTTTCGGACGTCGGGAATGAACACGGCAGCTTCGCAGAGGGATTGACCTTGCCAAAGATGATGTCCGCCAG
>JBGOWL010000103.1:0-6126 GCA_041478585.1 Dehalococcoidia bacterium
GCTCTAAAATATCTATTTAGGGGGTAACCTGAGATGTTATTCAGATCAACAGGACTAGGCAAGACGGAACTCAAGGCCAAGGTGAATGGTATGGTACGTCAGGGTGACTATCTGATCATGCAGGTGGACACCCTGGAGCCGGTGCGCTGGAAGATCCGGGCGGCTATGAGTCTGCCGGATATGTGGACGGTCATAAAGGCCATGATGAGACCCTCCAATCTCAGGATTTTGTTCTCCAGCAAGTGGGCCAAGGAGGCAGAGCATCCTGGCGAATTCTAGGAGGTATTAAAGTCTGTTCAGTCATAGGAAGGAGGGACCGAAATGGCATGGGAGATGATGTTGCTAATGATACTGGCGGGGCCTTTCGTGGTGTATTGGGTCGTACGCTATGGATTCACCAGGCTGAGAAAGAGACCTGAAGCGCATCGAGAAGACTAGGAGGTTGTCCGTTTGCTGAACCGCTTTGAATCCGGTGGGCGTAATTTGCTTGTTTTGGCCCTCCCATCACGGAAAGCAGTTGATGGGGAGGTTCAGCACGGTTTGGCATTTGAAGGCCGTGCCAGGTAAACTCAACAACCGCCCCCTGTGTAGTTCCAGCCTGTTCCTCTTCATCAGACTTGAAGCACCTTCCAGTTCCGCGCTGATTCAACAAAACGGTTCTCTCATACTGACGTGCCCTGCTCCTGTCCCGAGAACGACCATGGTTGACAATTGCTTCAAGCTTGACTACCCTGAGGGTATACAGTGCTCGCTGTGGGGGTGAAGTGAAAAGACTCAAAGGCCGTGCTCTCTGGCTGCTTCTGATCGTAGCATGGCTAGGTATCGGTATCTTCATGACTGTGATTGAGGAATACTTCTTTGCTGGCATTAGCTACGTCATTGCGGCATTCTACGTTTTTCTAGAGTTGTGGTTGTGGCGACGCAGCAAAAGGCTACAGAAGGCAGCAGGCGAGCCCGATAGACAGGATACTCCTGTTGGCCGAGCTTGACAGGAAAGACTGCGGAATAGTAAGATTTGGAGTCATCTAACAATCTGGAGGAAGAAGATTTACGCGCTTATTGAGACCGGGGGCAAGCAATACAAGGTTTCGCCGGGGCAGGTTATTGAGGTAGACCGATTGGCTGTGGAGAAGGGCAGCCAGGTTGAATTGGACAAAGTGCTGCTGGTTGCCGATGGTGAAAAGGTGATCGTGGGCCAGCCTCTGGTGGAAGGGGCAAAGGTGACGGCGGAACTTGTGGAAGAGGATCGCAACGACAAGATCATCGTCTTCAAGTACAAGCGGAAGGTAAGGTATCGCCGGAAACTGGGACACCGGCAGTGGTATAGCAAACTGGCCATCAAGGAAATAAGCCTGGACTAGGGTACACGAAGGGGAGGCAGACGGAGTGGCTCATAAGAAAGGTGCAGGGAGCACGCGCTGCGGGCGCGACAGTCAGCCGAAACGTCTCGGTGTGAAGCGTTACAGCGGGCAGGCGGTAACGGCAGGGACTATTATTGTTCGGCAAAGAGGCACCCGCATACGGCCTGGCAACAACGTAGGTTTGGGTAAGGATCATACCCTCTTTGCTCTTATCGATGGTGTGGTCAAGTTTGAACCTGCCAGTAAGGACAAAAAAAAGGCCAGCGTCTATTTGGTGAATTGAGAGAATGAAAGATAAGATTCATCCCACTTACTATGCAGATGCCAAGGTGACTTGTGCTTGTGGTAACAGTTTCACCACCGGCGCGACGAAGAAAGTGATCAAGGTTGAGGTGTGTAGCAACTGCCACCCGATGTTCACTGGTGAGCAGCGCATTGTTGACACAGCGGGGAGAGTTGAGCGGTTCAAGAGGCGTTACAGGCGCAAAGGGGAAGAGCAGCCTGAGACATCGTCCTAGTGGGACAGAGTCCAATCCGGACAGTGAGTTGAATTGCAGGAGGGCGGGAGACCATTCCGCTCTCTACTTGTTTTATAGGGGGTGATCGCTTGCCGGAAGATTTCCACTACGGAGGTCAGGCAGTCATCGAGGGTGTGATGATGAGGGGGCAACGTCATCTGGCGATGGCGGTACGTTGTCCCAATGGCGAGGTGGTGCTCACCACTAGAGATCTACCCTCGGTCTATACAGGAAGGATCAGGAAGATACCCTTCATACGAGGGGTGATAGTCCTTGTAGAGGCCCTCGTTTTGGGCATCCAGGTTTTGATCGAATCTGCAAACGCAGCTCTGGGGGAGGATAATGGGAAGATCTCAGGCCCTTTGTTGTGGGGTACTCTCATCGCCTCCCTTGGCTTCACCGTTGGCCTTTTCTTTCTGGCTCCAATGTTCCTGACCAGGTTCATTATCGATCCTCATATTGGGGACTCTTCCATACTCAGCAATCTCGTAGAGGGTGTTATCCGCATCGGAATCTTTGTCATCTATCTAGCCTTGATAAACCTGATGCCTGACATACGGGACATCTTTGCCTATCACGGGGCAGAACATAAGGCGGTCAATGCCTATGAAGATAAGGCTCCTTTGGAGCCAGGCGCTGTGAGGAAATACTCCACAGCCCATGTTCGCTGTGGGACCAGTTTCCTCTTTGCGGTGTTGATTATCGCTATCATCGTCTTTTCGCTGCTGGGGGATCTTGATCTGTGGTTGCGTATCGTATCGCGCATAGTGCTTATCCCTGTTATTGCTTCACTTGGGTATGAATTCACCCGCCTCAGCGCCAGGTTCGCTGACAATCGGCTGATGCGAATTTTTTTCTCCCCGGGGTTGTTGTTACAGAGGTTGACCACCCGGGAGCCCAGCGATGATAAGGTGGAAGTAGCCATCTCTGCCCTGAAGGGGGTTATAGAGGCAGATGGAGTTCAGACGAGTGGCTAGTCTGCGCCTGCCGACGTTACCTGGCGGAAGAAGCAGGTCCTTTCCCCGGTGTGGCAAACAGGGCCAACGGGTTTTGCCCTGACAAGCAGGGTATCTTCGTCGCAGTCCTTCCATATCTCCCGCAGGTTGAGATAGTTGCCTGAAGTTGCTCCCTTGTGCCACAGCTCCTGTCGGCTGCGGCTGTAGAACCAAACCTGCCCTGTTTCCAGGGTCCTCCGCACGGATTCCTCATTCATATAGCCCAGCATCAACACCTCGCTGGAATCAACATCCTGCACAATGGCCGGGATCAGGCCCTTGTCATCGAATTTCAGCATTCACCTGCTCCTTCCCCAATCCTTCAACGGAGCGCTGCCAGCGCCTCCTCCAGTTGTATATCTCCTGTATAGAGTGCTCTGCCGATAATGGCACCCTCGACACCGAGCTGACTCAGTTTTCTGATGTGGTCAATCGAAGTAATACCGCCGGAAGCAATAATAGGGAGTCTTGTTGCATTTATCAGCTCCTCAATTGCGGCAAAACTCGGCTGGGTCAAGGTGCCATCCCGGCGGATATCAGTATAGATGAAGCGCTTCACGCCCAGGTCTGCCATCTGATGGATCATCTCCGAAGCTGTGACCGTAGTCTTCTGCTGCCATCCACGGGTAGCAACATATCCGTCTCGCGCGTCAACACCCACTATGACGGCCTCGCCGAACTGCTGGCATGCCTCCCTGACCAGGGTAGGATTCTCTACCGCGGCGGTGCCCAGGATAACCCGCTTCACCCCCACTTCCAGTAACTGTTCGATCACTGCAATCTGGCGGATGCCACCCCCCACCTGAACGGGGATTTTCAGGGCTGCCACTATCTGTCCAATTATGGGCAGGTGACACGGCTCTCCCTTTGCAGCTCCATCAAGGTCGACAAGGTGCAATTTTGGAGCGCCCAGGGACTCCCAGTGACTGGCTGTGCCCACCGGGTCGTCCGAGAAAACAGTTTCTTTCCCATAGTCGCCCTGGTACAGGCGGACGCACCTGCCGCCTTTAAGGTCGATTGAAGGGATGACTTCCATGATCAACGCCTGGAACCTTTGTCTTCATAGCAGGCCAGGACGAATAGCAGGTCAGCCAGGCGATTGAGGTATTTGAGCAGTTCCTCATTCGGCAACTGGCCATTCTGCTCCAGATTCACCACTCTTCTCTCTGCCCGCCTGACAATGGCACGAGCCATATGTATGGCAGCAGACCCGGTGCTATCGCCAGGGATGATGAATTCCCCAGGCATCTCCACCTCCCTCTCCAACTCATCAATGCCATCCTCCAGTTGCTGCACCTTCTGAGCGGTTATCACCGGATACTCGCCGGCAAACCTGCCATATTCTTCCATCGGGGCGGCCAGTTCGCTGGCCAGGATGAAGAGGTCCTTCTGTGCTCTGAGCAACACATGTTGAACCCTCTCCTTCCTGGATAGAACCCGGGCCAATCCAAGGGTGGCTACTGCTTCATCTATGGTGCCGTAGGCTTCGCAATGAGGGTCGGACTTGGGAACCCTTGTGTTGTACAACAGGCTGGTCTCACCCCTATCTCCCTTTTTATTGAAGGTCTTCATCTGGTCAGCTAACCTCCCGACCCAGAAGAAAGGCAGCCACCTCTTCCAATTCCTGTTGAGCCGATAAAGGCAATGCTGCCTTTTCCAGGTCTTTGACACTCTGGCGGTGATACTTGTCTCTCACCCGTTCCGCATAGATTCTACTGCCTGTTCTGTCGAGGATGCGCAGCACCTGGCTGACATCCCTGGTGGAAAGCACCGCCTTGCCGTAAATTCGGCGGAGACTTGCTCTTTCCCCATCGTCTGCCTTTTCCAGAGCATATATCACCGGGAGGATTTTCTTCTTGCCCCTGATGTCAGTGTAGGGAGATTCCTTGCTATCCTCCTCCTTGCCCCATATGCCCTGAAGGTCGTTTTCCACCTGATAGGCCATGCCCAGGTTCCTGCCAAAGGAACAGAGAGAGGAAACCTGAGCCTGGTTGTCTGTTCCCAGGATAGCCCCAAAACCGAGGGAGTATTCGAAAAGTGAGGCTGTTTTCTTCCCGATCATATCCAGGTACTGGTCGATGCTGATGTCAAGATGCCCTTCGTACTCGATATCCAGGTACTGTCCCTCACACAGTTGAAGACTGGCCTGATTCAACTGCCTGGAGAGAAGCACTACCTTCTGTGGCGGTATTCCTCTCTCCTCCAGTCTGAACAGCGCCAACTGCGCCAGTACGTACATGGCGTCGCCAGCGTTTATTGCCTGCGCCTCCCCCCACAGCTTCCACACCGTGGGTCGGTTTCGCCTCTCCAAACTATCATCCTGAATATCGTCATGGATGAGGGAAAAGTTGTGTATCAGCTCCACCGCAGCCGCAGCCGGGAGGGCAGAATGCCACTCACCTCCCACTCCCTCGCAGGCCAGCAGGCAGAGTGTCGGCCGTGATAGCTTGCCGGGGCTCTGCTGCTTGCGTCCCTTCTCGTCCACCCACCCCAGGTGATAGCGCATCATGGTATAGAGTGGTGATGCGCCCTTGCCCAGAACAGCTCTCAGCTCTGCCTCCAGTTCAGGCAGATATCGGTGAAAAGAACCTGGCAAGATCATTTATGTTCGCCTCTATCGTTTGCAGCGAAGGAGCCTGTAGCCAGACACACGATATCCTACGGAGGAGTCGAGCCTGTAAGACTCTGCTTCCGGGAATGAACAGAGAGTTCAGGGAAGGCAACCAGGACCTGGCGGGCTATCCCCGGTGCATCGAGGTTGTACTTGGAACGGAGGAGTGATTGGGAGCCGTGCTCTACAAAAACCTGGGGAATACCATGACATTTAACCCGGACTCCCGACACCTGGTAGTTGTGCAGTAGCTGCAGCACCGCACTGCCGAATCCACCGGCAAGGACATTCTCCTCTACTGTAAACAATCGCTTCACTTTTCCGGCCGTGTCCAAAATGAGCTGGGAGTCCAGGGGATTGGCGAAGCGGGCGTTAACCACGGAGCATTCAACCCCTGCCTTTGAGAGATCGCTGGCTGCCTCCAGCGCGGGGTAGACCGTGGCGCCCAGGGTCACCATGGCCACATCCTCTCCGCTCCGGAGCACCTCCCCTTTGCCGATGGGGAGTTCCTGTAGCGTCGTATCCAGCGTTGCTCCCGGGCCGGAGCCCCTGGGGTAGCGTATCGCCATAGGTTGGTTGGCCTTCACCGCCGTGTAGATCAGGTGCTGCAATTCGTTCTCATCCTTGGGTGCAGCGACCAC
>JBGOWL010000250.1:0-3108 GCA_041478585.1 Dehalococcoidia bacterium
CAAGGCATTCATCATTGGTTTTGCCTCCTGTTAGCCTGCCGTCGCCTTTGAATAAGGGTGGTACGCGTACCTTCCTGCGCCCGTATAGTGCGGCCGGTGTATTTCAGAAACACGTCGTCCAGAGATGGTCGCGATATGGATATCGTCTTCACCTCGATGCCCTGGCTGCCAAGGATCTGCATTATGCTGGGTATGGCTGCCCCGCCATCTTTCACATAGACCGCCAGTTCACCATCACTCGGCTTCGTCTCCATCACGAATGGCTTGCCCGACAGGGCCGCCTCGGCGCGCCTGATGAACTCTTTGCGTTCCTCATCCTTCTCGACGGAAGGAGTGAGTGTGACAACATCGCCGCCTATGGACCTCTTTAGTTCATCGGAGGTGCCCATGGTCATTATCTTGCCCAGGTCTATTATGGCGATGCGGTCAGCCAGGCGGTCAGCCTCCTCCATGTAGTGCGTGGTCAGGAATATGGCTACGCCCATGGTCTTGGCCAGTTTGTTAATGTAGTCCCAGAGGTGAACCCTCGTCTGGGGGTCGAGCCCCGTTGTGGGCTCATCCAGGAAGATCACCTGGGGCTGGTGGATCAGGCCCATGGCCAGATCGAGCCGCTTGCGCATGCCTCCGGAGTAGGTGGAGACCATCTTGTCTTCATAGCCAGTCAAATCGACCAGCTCGAATAACTCCTTCACCCGCTGCTTGATGGTCTTGCCATCCAGTCGGTAGAAATGGCCGTAAAGCGTCAGGTTCTCTCGTCCGGTGGCGCGCTCATCCACTCCCACGTCCTGAGCCGCATAGCCGATGCGCTTGCGCACCTCGGTCGGGTTCTTCACCACGTCGAGGCCAGCCACCATAGCGGTCCCGGAGGTAGGCTGGATCAGCGTGTTCAGCATCTTGATGGTGGTTGTCTTGCCGGCGCCGTTTGGCCCCAGGAAGGCGAAGATCTCGCCGGCGCTGACCTCGAAATCAATGCCATCTACTGCTCTGACGTTGCCAGGGAAGATCTTGGTTAGGCCCTTGGTTTGAATAACACTCATGCTCACTCCTTTGCTCCATCAGTGTTGTCCGGCATATTCACCGGTCATTACCCTTTTGTCATATATCATAATAGTATTTCCCCCCACAATATCTTCTGATGACCTATGGAAGATACATATCGCCATTCACCATGAACAGTGCCTCGTCTGTCCCATCTACTTGCCGAGCAGGTCCTCGATCTCCTTGCGAGACCGAGCCAGGATATCCCGCACCTGCTGAAACTGTTCGGGGCGATGCAGTCTCTTGGTGCGAGCAGCGCGAACCAGGGTGATGAACAAACCGTGGAACTCCTGGATTGTATCGCGCACCTCAGGTTGGAGCAAAGGTGCAAACGGCATACTCAAAGGGTTCGGAATGTCTTCGACAGTTTCCTGGCTCTCTGCCAGGTACTTCCGCCCTTCCGGAGTGATCTCATAGACCTTCTTGCTGCCCTCCGGCCTCGAATTGACATAGCCCATCTCCTCCAGCATCTGAAGAGTAGGATACACTGACCCTGGACTTGCAGCATACAGACCGCCCCCCTTAGCCTCCATGTCCTTCATTATTTCGTAACCATGTTTGGGTTTGTCCTTCAACAAGTCCAGAATGATGAATTTTACAGCTCCTCGCGCCAGGAACGGCGGAGGAAATTCGCCAAAAGCAAACTTGCGCCACATTTCCTTACCTCCCACCATAGCGTTGCTCATTCAGTGATATATCACGATATATCGTGATATATCACTGAATCATAGAGTGTCAGCGGCACTTTGTCAAGAGTGGTCTGGTGTAGTATTCTGCATTTGCTTATAAGGCTGGGCAATTTTGGGTTTGCGTTGTTGGTGTCAAAATCTAGAGGAGCAACGGGAGGTGTAAATGAAGGTAGTTCGAAGTGAGATCGAGATCAATGCTCCGGCGCAGAAGGTCTGGGATGTCATTGTTGACCTGGAGCGCTATCCCGAGTGGAACAAATTCACTCCCAGGATGAGTGCCAAGAAGATTGTGGTTGGCGAGGAGTTTGCCCTGGACTGCCAGATGACGGAGAAGCAGCTCCTGAAGGATGAGCACGAGGTTTTCCTGGCGTACGAACCTGAACGCTTCAAGGTATGCTGGGGAACGTCCAGAACCAGGGGAAGGCCGGGGATCAAGAGCTTCCGCTGGCAGACCTGCGAGCCACTGGGCGAAGGGCGCACCCACTTCGTCAACTTCGAGGAGTTCCACGGGGTGCTGGCGCCCCTGGTCAACCTCCTGTACGGCAAGAAGCTCAAACGGGCCTTCGACAGCTACTGTCAGGCGCTGAAGAAACGCATCGAGCCCTAGTGCTCGCCAGCAAGTGAAGTTTCAGGGCGGCTATTTCCTGGCGGTCCTGGCTTTGGCGGCCTTCTTCTTCATGGGCTTGCTGCAGCAGGTGATCTCGCACACATCCACACAGCCGCAGGCTTCATCCACTGTCACTGCCAGCCCGCACACGCCGCAGACGTAGGAGTCACCCTTAGAAGCGTTCCTCTTAGCCGGTGACTTCTTGGTTGCTGCCTTTGCCAGCGCCTTCTTTGCTGGAGCTTTCTTTGTCGCCGACTTGGCCGTGGTCTTCTTGCCCGGGGCCTTCACTTTTGCCATCCTTTTCTCCTCCTTGATCTGTCGCATATATGGCGGCCACGATAAGGCAAACCCGACACAATGTCAAGTGACAGGCTTACCTTGATCTGCTATGGACTGGGCTACTTGGGTCTCCGGGCGGCGAAGTAGACCATGACGATCCCGACCGGCAGCGCCACTGCGCCCGCAATCAGCATGCCAATGCCGACCCAGAACACCCAGGGTACCTTTACGCCAACCGCTCCGCTCATATCGATGTCGTACGAGCCATCCTGGTTCATGATGACCAGCACCCAGTTGCCTGTTTCGGGTTCCCACTTCAGGGCCTGGGTTCCTGTGCCGTAGGCCGACACCTCCCAGAATGTCTGTGTGGTGGGATCGGCAGGCTCAGCATCCCCCTGGTGCCTTCGATATTCCACATTGACGCCGCAGGAGTTGGAGCTCCATTCTGTGATCTCGTCATACTCGACGTCCTCCAGGTAGTTGGCAACATCCGAC
>JBGOWL010000090.1:0-6509 GCA_041478585.1 Dehalococcoidia bacterium
AGGCCGTCTGGGTGCCATTGGCTAGATTATACCGAGACTGAACTGCCACAACAAGCATTACTTATCCGTTGCCTTCGCCAAGAACTCAGCAACAAATTCTGCCTTTATGATCGTCAGTCCGCCATACTGGACAATAGATAAGACCTCTTCGAAAACCTTCGCACTGAGACATACAAGACACTTTGGGCAGATCAGTTGTCAAACGCTATCGAGTCCGAGGATTCCTTTTGAACCACAGTGCCTCGAGCGGTATTTTTTGTTTTGCTACTGTGGCCCGAGGTATACTACTTGATTGTTGCCTAGGACTGTTTCAGCCTTCGTCGGCTTTCCGCAATACGTCCATGGAAAAAGATACTGAGCACCAGCCAGGTGCCGTGAAGAAAGATCCGCCAAGCCAGCGTGGGGATACGACAGAGGTAGCTGTAACCGAGGGTTTTCAAAGCCTGAATCGGTCGCAGGTATTAGTGACCCTTGGCGGTGTGATGCTGGCCATGTTCCTGGGTTCCCTGGATCAGACCGTGGTAGGCACTGCCATGCCTCGCATAATAGCTGATCTAGGTGGCTTCGACCGCTACACCTGGGTGACCACAGCCTACCTGATGACTTCCACGAGTGTACTACCCATTGTTGGCCGGCTTACGGACATGTATGGCCGGAAGTGGTTCTACATTGCAGGGATTGCCATTTTCCTGCTCGGCTCTGCCCTTGCTGGCCTAAGCCAGACGCTGACCCAACTCATCATCATCCGCGGCTTTCAGGGTATCGGTGGAGGCATCATGATAGCCAATGCGTTTATCGTCATTGGTGACCTGTTTCCGCCGAGCGAGCGTGGCAAATACCAGGGGTTGATCACTGCTGTTTTTGGGCTTTCCTCCATAGTGGGGCCAATTCTGGGTGGGTTCATCACTGATAATCTCTCCTGGCACTGGATTTTCTACATTAATATCCCTCTGGGTATTCCAGTGATCATGGCCTTCATTCGCTTCTTCCCTGATATCCGCCCGACCAGAGTCAAACACCGAATCGACTATACAGGGATGATGGTGCTGGTGGTATGTGTTGTTTCCCTTGTCCTGGGGCTGTCCTGGGGTGGGGTGCAATACGAGTGGGCCTCACCGCAGGTCATTGGAGTGTTATCCATGGCTGCAGTCATGGTCATGGTTTTCATGTTGGTGGAGTCCCGGGCTGCCGAACCAATCATGCCTCTCTCCATGTTCGGCAACGGTGTAGCTACTCTATCGATGATTGCCATGTTCTTCCTGGGCATGGGGATGTTTGGTGCCATCATCTTCATCCCTCTCTTCTTCCAGGGCGTTCTGGGTTTGTCGGCCACCAGCAGTGGCAGTTTCCTGACTCCCATGATGCTGGGCCTGGTGGTGGCCAGCACTCTGTCGGGCCAAGCCCTGTCCCGGCTTGGAGGGCACTACCGCATCCAGGGGCTAATCGGGCTTGTCATCATGGCGGCGGGGATGTTCATGCTCTCCCGGATGACTGTGGATATCAGCCGTGGCGAAGCTATCCTGAATATCGTCGTCATGGGTATCGGGCTGGGTGTGGCGATGCCCCTCTTCATCATCGCTGTCCAGAACGCGGTGCCCTATCGCATTATGGGTATTGCCACCTCTTCACTGCAGTTCTTCAGGGCTATCGGCGCCACCGTAGGCCTAGCCCTCTTCGGCTCGATCATGGCCAGCCGCTTTGCCTCCAATGCAGAGGAGCTGGTGCCACCCGGGATTCCCCCAGGCATGCTTTCGGGGCTAACCCATAACCCTGAGGCGCTGATGAACCCCGACGCCCTGGATGAACTCCGGGATGCGTTAAGTGAATTGGGACCGCAGGGCCTTCAGATGGCAGACCAAGTGGTCCATGCGCTGAGAGAGGCCCTGGCAATGTCAATCAGCGATGTCTTTGTTATCGGTCTGGCGGCTGTAGGCGTGGCGTTTGTGGTGACACTGTTTTTGAAGGAAGTGCCGTTGAAACGGTCTCACAGTCACGCGGAGCTGGGTTGAGGCTGCTTCGGGCAATCTGACTGAGGAGAGGTGCCAGTGAAGGTGCTCTGTTTCCAGCCGCACAACGATGACTGCATTATTGCCATCGGCGGAACAATGCAGAAGATGGCGAAAAAGGCATGGGAGCTTACCTATGTCTACATCACCGATGGCCGTCACGGCAGCGACGTTATTCCACCAGAGAAACTGGCTAGAATTAGAAGGGCAGAGGCGAGGGAGGAGAGAAGTCTCCTTGGCATTCACCATTACGTTGAGCTGGGTGTTGAAGATGGATGCGTCGGCAAGCTGCGTGGCCCACAGTTGGAGTCGGTGAAGAAAAAGATTGCATCAACCCTTATGGCGAACAAGGCTGACCTGATCTTCATACCGACGAGAAGCGACATGCATCCTGACCATAGAGCGACCCACGATCTGGTGGTCGAAGTGGTAGAAGATATGCAACTAACCGCCCTGTTGGTCAAGTACTCTGTCTGGTTGTTCCCCGATTTCTACAGGAAGCTGCCCGACGTTGCCGAAAGGGTTCTGATGGTTGGCATTGACCAGGAGATGACCCGGAAGGTGGCAGCGATCCGACTGCATCAGTCTCAGGTCTCCAAAGGGTCATTCGATTCTATGGTGCAGACACTGAACGCGTATCTGGCCTATGCCTTCAGGGCCCCGGCCAGCATCGGCGCTGGATATGTGGAGATCATCGGACTATCCGTTCCAGGGCATAATGCCCGGAAGACGAATGAACTGCTGAGAACTCTTGAGCCTTGTGCTGACATCACCGATGTGTTCCATGGCAGACCCTCTCAGAGGATAAGGGCGCAGCTTCAGGGATAACTGGTTGATTTGGCTGTTAGCTGGCTGCAGACTCCTGTGGCGGGAGGACAGTTACAGGCATTATGAGGGACAGTGACGGCAGGCTGATCAAGACCTGGTAACAGCCCTGTGATCCGGCGCTGGCAGTATAGATATCCAAGATAGTATCTGATAAGATGGCTATACGCCATGGTTAGCCTTACAGTGTCGGACGACAGGCCACGATTTGCCCAACTACTCTTGGAGTAACTGAAGCCATTGACACTGAATGCCAGGATTGGGATGTGGGGAGAAAGTGAAGAGGTTCGATGTTATTGAACACACTGCTGATGCCGGCATTGTGGCCTATGGAGCAGACCTGAAGGAGGCATTTGCCAATGCGGCCTACGCCATGTTCTCACTGATGGCCGACCTGGAATGCGTGGAGGAAAAGGTCTGCCGGCAGATAGAGGTTGAGGCGGAGGACCGTGAAAGCCTGGTGGTATCGTGGTTGAACGAGCTTCTTTATCTGCTCGATGTGGAAAGGATCGTCTTCAGGCGATTCAATGTCGTGGAGTTGAGCGATACCAGTCTGAAGGCTGAAGGCTGGGGCGAAAGACTGGACGCAACACGCCATAACTTGAAGAGTGGCATTAAAGCAGCCACTTATCACATGCTCAGGGTGGCGAAGGACAGTAGACAACATAGTATTCGGGTGATTTTCGACGTTTAGAGGGGGGAGAGCATGGCGCGTTGGGAAGGACCATTGAACAAGATTGACGAGTACCGCTGGGAGATTCCAAAGAGCTATAAACAGGGGATGAGGGTTCCCGGGCTTATCTACGCCAGCGAGGAGATGCTGGGGAGCATTCGGGAGGAACAGGCTGCGGACCAGGTGGCCAATGTAGCTTTCCTGCCCGGTATTGTGGGACGCTCTCTGGCCATGCCTGATATCCACTGGGGCTATGGCTTCCCGATAGGCGGTGTGGCGGCTACCAGGGTGGATGACGGGGTGGTCTCCCCTGGGGGTGTGGGCTATGACATCAACTGTGGTGTCAGGCTTCTGCGCACTAACCTGCGTGAGTCAGAGGTACGACCCAGGTTGGAGAAACTCCTTTCGGAGTTATTTATCAACGTTCCTTCGGGGCTCGGTTCCACAGGCAAAATAAGGGTGGGTAAGAGGGAGATGGAAGAGATTCTTACCCAGGGCGCTCGCTGGGCGGTGAAGCGTGGATTCGGCGCCAAAGAGGACCTTGAAGTATCCGAGGAAGAAGGTTGCCTTAAAGGGGCGGACCCGGACAAAGTGAGCGCCAGAGCCAAAGAGCGCGGTTCACCTCAGTCGGGGACTCTTGGCTCGGGAAACCACTTCATTGAGGTGGAGGTGGTACGTGAGATCTATGAGCCAGCAGCGGCTGGTGTTATGGGCATCGATGAGGTAGGACAGGTCCTGCTCCTCATTCATACAGGGAGTCGCGGCCTTGGCCATCAGGTCTGCGATGATTATGTGAGGACCCTGCGGGACGCCATGCGCCGGTATGACATCGAGGTTCCTGACCGCGAACTGGCGTGCGCTCCAGTACAGTCGCCAGAGGGGAGGGATTACATGGCAGCCATGGCCTGTGCTGCCAACTATGCCTGGGCCAACCGACAATGCATTGCTCACTGGGCCAGGGAGTGTTTCGTTAGGGTCTTCGGCAAAAGTCTGCGGGATATCGGGCTGGAGATGGTCTATGATGTGGCTCACAACATTGCCAAGATGGAGAGCTACGAAGTAGAGGGCAGGAAACTCAAACTGTGTGTGCATCGCAAAGGAGCCACCAGGGCTTTTCCTGCCGGCCACCCGGATGTCCCATCGAAGTACAAACAAATAGGGCAGCCAGTGCTTATCCCTGGAGACATGGGACGCTATTCCTTTGTGGCCGTGGGTAGTGAAGGTGCGATCAGAGAGTCCTTCGGCTCTGTCTGTCATGGGGCGGGGAGAACGAAGAGCCGCCATGCTGCTCGGAAGGGTGTCAGGGATGCCGATGTGGCCATGGAGTTGGCCTCGAGGGGGATCCTGGCCAAGGCAGCGAGCAGGGGAGGTTTAGCTGAAGAAGCCTCGCAAGCGTACAAGGATGTGGCTGAGGTGGTTGAGGTGTGCCACCGTGCAGGACTTTGCCGCAAGGTGCTCAAGGCCTATCCCATGGGCGTGATCAAGGGTTAGCCGGTATGCGGTCTGACAGGGCTGCCTGCTGCGTCAGTATGTAGCCTTCGCCCTGCGCACTGATCTCATGAAAAAAAGTGGCAACAGAGACTGGAGGAGTAGCTGGGCGTGGACTACTGCCTGTGGGCTGGAGGCCTCTCAGCTACTGTCGAGTAACCCAGACACCTGCACTGTCGTGTCGCATTCTGACTGGAGCACCGGCACATTTTGTGCAGGCAAGATCGTCAGCCTGCGCTGACGACCGCTCTTAAGGTTAGAATCGGTTGCTCTGACGGACCTTGGTGTAGCACTCGCCGCAGTAAACCGGTCTCTCCGATTTCGGTTCGAAAGGTACCTCAGTATCCTTGCCGCACTGGGCGCAAACCGCAGGATACATCTGCCGTGTGCCGCCTGAATAGCCGCCTTCACCCTGTCTCTGCGTCTTCCTTGTCTGACGGCACGACGGGCAGCGCTTGGGGTCGTTAGTGTACCCCTTGGAGGCATAGAACTCCTGCTCGGAAGCGGTGAAGGCAAACGAGGCTCCGCATTCCCGGCATTCAATCTGCTTGTCAGTATAACCCATTAGATGACCTCCTCTTGTGACAAGCACAAAAAATTGGCTAGAGTTCGGTCATCCAATGCTGCTGATGAATCCTGAAGGAAACTCGACATTAGATTAATAACCTGAACTTTAACCTTGGCTGGGAATATTACAGCAAAATCTGGTCGTTTGCAACTGGTGCTTGGGCATTAAGACTTCAGGCAGGCCATCTTGCCGGTATTGAGTCAGTCAAATTGATTTTCTCTGCAAAGCAGGCTATAAACATTCCTTATGCGGAGTAATCGGTGATTTCTCTGGAGATGGATAAGCGAAGGGGGTGAGACGACATGCTGGAGGTCATATTGTGGGTGCTGGGAATAACAAGCTTCACCCTTTTTGGAGCCTGGTATGCCAGGAGGTTTGAGAAGCCTGACGCGCTGATTGGCCTCTACGTATTGTTTGTGGCTATCAGTCAGATCACTGCGGCCAAGATAGCGGAATACAACCTTGGCTTTATCACGGTTACGGCGCCCGCCGCGGTTCTGGTCTATTCAGTCACCTATCTTTTCACCGACATCGTAAACGAAAGGTTTGGTCGTAGTGAAGTCCACCGGATGATCTTGATTGCCTTTGTAACCCAGGTGGCCATGGTTTTCTTTCTGTGGCTGGCCACGCGGCTCAGTCCGGCGCCCTTCTGGGAGCATCAAGAGTCCTGGGAAGCGATAATAAGCCTGGTTCCCCGGATCACTCTGGCGTCATGGGTGGCTTTCCTGGTGAGTGAGAACCTTGATGCCTGGATATATGACATGTTCAGGAAGTTGACCAAGGGCAGGCATCTCTGGGCCAGGAATGTCTTCAGCTCCATCCCGTCGCTCACTATCGATACATTCATCTTCATCACTATAGCCTTTGTGGGGACAATGCCGCTGTGGTCTTTGATCGAAGGCCAGCTCTTCACCAAATGGCTGGTTGGCCTGGTCAATATACCATTCAT
>JBGOWL010000178.1:0-4249 GCA_041478585.1 Dehalococcoidia bacterium
AGACCTCCACCTGATCTCCCGGATTGACACCTTCGGTCTTGACGAAAACGCCACCCATCTCGAACCCATGAAATGATCCGTCAGGCATAAGAGTGCCACCATCATCCTGTACCAGCCAGGACTTCTCGTTTCCCTTTCTGGCCAAGGTTTTGCAGGTGGTGGTTGTCTTCCCATTGGCGCTGAGAGCTATCAACAGGGTCCTGATGGTTCCATAATCTCCGCGTGCCGATTCGAGATAGTCCTCCCTGCAACCGGCATGCAGAAAAAGCCCACCCTTCTTGGTCTTCGCCGCCCAGTCCTCCGCAGCGAAGACGCCCTTCTTGTACTCACCGATGTAGTTGGAGTTCTTCACTATCTTGATAACTCTGCCCTTATCGAGCATTGCCAGCCTTATGGTGATATCCTTCTGCGGTAGCGGTTTTGATTTGTTGGACTCAAAAGCTTCGTCGCGGAAAAAGATCAGTTCGTAGTCCGGCTGTTTGACTTCCCGCCTTGGCGGAATGAAAAGATTCTTGCCCGCATATGCCAAATGGGCAAATTCTTCGGGCACAGTTACTCTCACCACCGTATCACTGCTTTCACCGCCTACCACTCTATCTACGGAAATCAGCCTCTTCGCAGCCAGCATATTTTCACAGTGGGACAGTAGCTTTCGCTCATCTTCACCGAAGGTATGGTCCACACTGTTCTGGGTAAACATAGCCGCCCTCGAGGTAGGCTCACTTTCGGCGATCAAGCTGCCGTATATGGTTCTCCTGGTCTCCGGCTCTCTATCTGCAATTGACCCCAGCTCTTCGTCAGAAGGATCAGCTATGAGTCGGCCTTCCTCTACTGCCTTCTTCCTGATTCGTTCGGCCGTCTTTTCAAATTGTCTCAAATCGAATTCGGGCATGTAACCTCCACGACATTCTCTGCTTCAGGGATTACTCTAGCGATGGATGTTCTGTTTCGGTGGATTATTATAGCGGGATTCTCGTTGCGGCGAAACTTCATGATTGGAGGATGATGTTATCTATCAGTCTCGTCTTCCCCACATACACCGCCAGAGAGACGATAGCGGCCTGCTTTATCTCAGCCAGTTCCTCCAGCGTTTCCGGATCGGCTATGCTGATGTAGTCGATCCTGGCCAGTGGCTCTTTCTGAATCAGGCTGGTCATCTGCTGCCGCACATTCTCAGTTCTTCGCTCTCCCTGTGAGCAGAGCTGCCGGGCAAGATTGAGCGACTTCCATAGGACAAGGGCTGCCTGCCTCTCCGTCGGGCTGAGATAGACATTGCGACTGCTCATGGCCAGCCCGTCCGGCTCACGCTGGGTGGGCACCACCACTACCTCAAGGTTCATGTTCAGATCTGCCACCATCTTCTTGATCACCACCACCTGCTGGGCATCTTTTTGTCCGAAATAGGCCCTGGTTGGTTCCACGACATTGAACATCTTGGCCACCACTGTGGCCACTCCCCTGAAATACCCCGGGCGAGTAGTACCCTCAAGCCGCTCGGTCACCTTCTCCACATCTACCCAGGTACCGAACCCCTGAGGGTACATTCCCTCCGCAGGGGGCATGAATACCATGTCCGTCTCTTCTTTCTCCAGGAGAGCAAGATCGCGCTCCGGATCCCTGGGGTATCGGGCAAAGTCTTCCTTTGGCCCAAACTGGGTGGGATTAACGAAGATGCTGGCTACCGCGACCTGGTTTTCCGCCTTTGCGTGCCGCACCAGGACCAGGTGTCCCTCATGCAGGTAGCCCATGGTGGGCACAAAACCGACGCTGCCGTCTATCTTGTGCCTGGCTTCTTTGAAAGCATTGATGCTGGAGATGACCTTCATGCCACAGAATAGCCCACCGGGATAATGTACAGGGGCTTCTGATCTTCCGGTAGAGAGAGAACCTTGTGCACCTGGTCATCATCAAAAGCTCCGATAGGCACAGAACCCAGACCCATGGCTACTGCCTGAAGATGGATGTTCTGGGCTACATGCCCTACCTCGATACAGACGTAGCGGGCAGCCCGCTCGTCATAACGTCTCTCCACCCGTTGATACTCGGTAGCAATGACAATACAGACCGGTGCTTCCAGTATGCATCCCTGATCCAAAGCTGCCCTCGCGAGCTGGGGACGGACGTCACCATCCACAGTCCGTTCCAGTTCATGCGACTGTGGTACGTAGTGCTGAACGCCCTCCCTTTCCACCAGATAGATCTCCAGAGGGTACAACCCTCCGGCCGATGGAGCAGTGCGATACCCTTTCTGAATCGTGCCCTGGGCCGCCCACAGAAGCTGCGATATTTGCTCCTGGCTAGGTCGCTTGGTCAGAAACTGCCGCTTAGATCTTCTCCTATCCAGGGTCTCTTCCAAGGAGATTGTTCCCTTCTTCTTCGGTCGGGGGAGTTTCATCAACTCTACTCCTGTACCAGTCCTGCCAGAATGCTTTCATCCATGGAATGGCTCTCCTTTTCCGTGGGGAAGACGCCATCCTGCACCTCGCCGACGTAATCAGCCACGGCCTTTCTGATCATATCAGACAGTCTGGCGTATTGTTTGGCATGCTTCGGGACGAAGTCGGTGAAGAGTCCCAGGATGTCGCTGATAACTTGAACCTGCCCGTCACAATATGGGCCGGCTCCAATGCCGATTGTGGGGACGTTTACCTTTTGCGTTATTACCCTGGCCAGGGGGGTGGGGATGGCTTCGAGGACGATGGCAAAGGCACCCGCATCCGAAAGAGCACATGCATCCTCTACCAGACGGAGAGCCGCATCAGGGGTCTTGCCCTGAACCTTGAAACCGCTGAGCTGATGAACAGATTGGGGGGTGAGTCCAATATGTCCCATAACCGGTATGCCACACTCTACCACCCGGTGAACCACTTCAGCCATGGCCACACCACCCTCGAGCTTCACCGCCTGGGCTCCAGCCTCCTGGATGAAGCGGGCTGCATTGTGAAGGGCCTCACCGATGCTGGCATGGTATGTCATAAAGGGCATGTCGCCAATGATCAGGGATCGCTTTGTGCCTCTCACCACAGCCTTGGTATGATGCAGCATCTCTTCGATAGTCACCGGGATAGTAGATTCGTAGCCCAACACCACCATACCCAGGCTATCGCCAACCAGAATGAGGGGCACACCAGCTTCGTCAACCATCTTGGCCGTGGCGTAGTCATAGGCTGTGAGCATGGGTATCTTCATGCCCTTTTCTCTCATGTCTTTGATCTGGCCGATAGTAAACCGCATCTCCCCTCCTTAATACCCCGAGGTCTTCCTGTCTCCCAGTGCGAAGCTTCAGGTTTGCTAGAGGTTCTTTAGCGACTCCGTCAGCTCATCCACCCACTGGTGGCCATGCCTCTGATTGCGGATGTTGTTACTGGCGTCCACATAGACTACCACCGGCTCAATACTGCGCGCCTCCTCTTCAGACACCGTACAGTACGTAAGGATGATCACAATATCACCCCTGGCAGCCAATCGTGCCGCTGCTCCATTGAGAACGATCTCCCCGGAGCCTGTCTTTCCTTCGATAGCGTAGGTCTGGAATCGGGCTCCATTGTTGACATTCAGCACATGAACCATCTCATAGGGGAGAATATCGGCCGCTTCCATCAAAGCCCTGTCGATGGTAATGCTGCCCTCGTAGTCTACATTCCCTCCAGTGACCCTGGCGCGATGGATCTTGCTTCGTAGCATCGTCCTCATAGATCTAACCTCCTGTAAGTTAGCTACAAGTCATTCACCAATCAGACTGACTCAAGAGCGCCTCCAACTCACTGGCCTGCTCTTTGTCAATCTTCCCCTTGGCTAGAGCAATTGGTATGGTCTGCCGCCCCAGCTCCTGATAGGCTGGGAGCAACTGTGGTGCCCGGGCTCTTAGCGCTGTCAAATGCTTTCGTATTGTTCCCGAGTCGCCCCTGGCAATAGGGCCGGTGAGACAATTGGGCAATCCTACATTCTGCAGGTTGTTTGTGGTGCCTCGCAGTAGAGGAAGCAGGGCCTCGGTAGCCTCGGGAGTAGAGACCCCGAAGGTCTGCCACAGGTCAGTGGCCAGTTTGACCAGTGTGACCAGGTAGTTACAGGCAAACACCGCTGCAGCATGATAGAGGACCTTGTCGCCCGGCCTGAGTTCTATCCACCGCCCTTCAAGAGCGACTGTCATTTCCTTCAGTCTGCCAAGCAGCGGCTCTTCTGCTTCCAGGGCAAAGGTGGAACCGGGGATGTTCTCTATGGCATGTGCAATACTGGCGAAGGTCTGCAG
>JBGOWL010000257.1:0-2984 GCA_041478585.1 Dehalococcoidia bacterium
ACAGAACGGATTGCAGCGAAGAATTCTCTTCAGGCCTAGCCAAACACCTCTAAGAAACCCATGTTTTTCGATCGCTTCATACGTATAGTGAGAACAGGATGGCGTGAAACGGCAGACGGAAGGCAAAACCCTCGACCATGTCCCCTGATAGAATCGAATGAGGCCCAGACCGATTCTCTTCACTGGCCTATCCTCTCAGCCTTGCCCGCTGCGCCAGATCATCCATGGCACGCCTGATCTCATGATAGTCTCCCGTGGAAGCTCCGGCGCGGGCGATGAATACCACATCCCAGCCTGGTTTCCAGGAACTCAACCGCACACTCTCCCGAAGTACTCTCTTCACCCTGTTGCGCACCACTGCCTTCCCTATTCTCTTGCTCACCGAGAACCCAAATCTACTCAATTCCAATCCGTTTGGGACAGTCCTCAACACCAGTAATCTGTTGGCCCAGGACTTGCCCTGACCATAGACGGTGACGTATTGACTGTTTTGGGTAAGGCGTTGTTCCCTTCTCATCACCGTATGCTGTCTGGAGGGAAGGGATAGAGGCTCTACACTGTCAGTCTATAGCGCCCCTTAAGTCTTCTGGCCTTCAGTACCCCCCGCCCACCTCGAGTGCTCATTCGGGCTCTGAACCCATGTACTCTCTTTCGATGGAGTCTCTTGGGCTGATATGTTCTCTTTGGCATTCCAGTCGTTCTCCAATAGCGCCCTATGATACAGGCTTTCCTACATCAAGTCAAGGAAAACCAGACCCGGGGAAAACGGGGCCCAGTGCCCTGGTTGCCACAGAAACGACGCTGTGTTAAACTTCCATTCTGGTCACGGCTATTTGAATACCGTAATTGCCACTTCCCGTGGTGACATCCTGATGAGCGTAGTACTGGAAACCAACCTGCCGATCACTCTGCTCCACCGGGGCAAGGTGCGGGACAACTATGAACTGGGTGACAAGCTCCTTATCGTAGCCAGCGATCGCATCTCTGCCTTCGATGTGGTCTTACCCTGTGCTATTCCTGACAAGGGCGTAGTACTCAATCTCCTTTCTGCCTTCTGGTTTGAGAAGACTGCCCGTCTTCTGCCCAACCATCTCATAGAGGTGGTCAAGGATACCGCCCAACTCAACGCCTACCATCCCGACAGACATACCTATCCCCCATTCCTGGCAAATCGTTCCATGATTGTTAGAAGAGCAAAGCGATTTCCTGTCGAGTGCGTTGTCAGGGGATATCTGTCCGGATCGGCCTGGGCGGAATATGCCGCAAGTGGCAACATCCACGGCATCCCAGCACGTCCCGGCATGAAAGAATCAGAGCGCCTGGCACAACCGTTATTTACCCCCACTACCAAGGCCGATAGTGGGCATGACCAGCCCCTCTCCATGAGTGATCTGGTGCAATCGGTGGGGGAATCGATGGCTGAAGAACTGAGAGAGAAGACTCTGGCCATCTACAGCTTTGCTGAGGAATATGCAAGGACCAGAGGCATCATAATAGCCGACACCAAGATGGAGTTTGGGCTTGTAGATAACCAGCTTACCCTGATTGATGAGCTGCTCACGCCCGATTCCAGCCGCTTCTGGGACTTGAATAGCTATGAACCTGGCAAACCACAGCCCAGCTTCGATAAGCAGATGGTCCGAGACTGGCTGACAGCTTCGGGATGGAACAGGGAGCCACCTGCGCCGATGCTCCCAAATGACCTAGTTAGGAGGACTTCTGAGAGATATCGCGAGGTCTATCGAAGATTGACCGGCGATACTCTGTAGGGGGATGACAAATTGATGTATCTAGCTAAGATCTACGTTACGCTCAAACCTACCGTCAATGACCCTCAGGGCCTCACTATCAGAGGAGCGCTTCACGATCTTGGTTTTCAGAATGTGACCAGCGTGCGGGCGGGCAAATATATGGAACTGAAGTTGGATGGACCGAATCCGGCTGAGGCCAAGGCTCAGTTGAACGAAATGTGCCGCAAACTCCTGGCCAATCCAGTAATAGAGAACTTCCGTTTTGAGCTGGAAGAAATCTCTGCCTGACCGTCGGCCAACCCGGAATAGCCCTGCTGCCCTCACCGATTTCGCACCCACGACATCACAAGGGTACCTGCCCTACGCTTCATTGCCCCGTACACCAGCCAGCATCCCTGGATGAGTTCTATCGAAATCAATCAGCCTCCGTATGGCCCTGGCCGCTCCTCTCATGGATAGAAACAGAGGAAATCCGGCTTCGATGCAGAGCTTCTGAGTCTTCAGTGAGGGCAGCCAGGATTCCTCGTTGGCAATAAAGTGAATCACCGTGGCCGCAGGCAAGCGGCATCCTTTAGCAGCCATAATCATCGGCCCTGCCCCGGTGGCTACTACCCATTCGCGTATGATTCCAGGGAGTGAGTCAATAGAGTAGTGAACTATCATGAAATCCAGCCCGGGCCAATCCTCCAGCGCTGCCATGAAATCACCCATCCCCTTGTCCCCTCTAGGGACTCTCATCTCTTGAAGGGCTTCCTCCCACCGCGACAAATCGCCAGCTCTGTCAAGCAGCCGTACCTGCTCAATTCCCATCAAAGGAGCGGCGTCTATGGGGTTACGGAGCATGCTGCCCGCCAGGGGAACAAGCTCCTTGAACCTCTCTCTTATGCTCGGTGGTATGGGTGGCAATCTGAAGCCAGCCCGCTCTAGCTCATCCGTAGCCAGAAGGCTGGCGCCACCTCCATTACCCACAGCACAAGCATTGAATCCCCGGGGTGGTACCATGCGCAGCAATGCCACCAGCATATCAACCATTTCATCCACACTGTGAACCTTGATAGCGCCAACCTGCTTCAGCAGGCCGTCCCAGGCGGCATCTGACCCAGCAAGAGCGCCGGTGTGAGAGGCGGCAGCCCTGGCACCGCCGGAAGTATATCCTCCTTTGTATACCACTATCGGTTTCAGAGAGGCTGCTCTGGCAAGCACCTTTCGTAGGCGATCTCCATCGGCAGTACC
>JBGOWL010000040.1:0-8719 GCA_041478585.1 Dehalococcoidia bacterium
AAGAATTCTATTTGCGTGGCTCCGCTGCCCGTTCAGCGGCAGGTGTGGCAATTATGTTCCAGCGATCTGCTTCTGCATCAGACCAACAGGCGCTCCAGACAAAACTGAAGAGCGATATTTTTGCTGAGTCAGTGAGCAGAGGCTGTATTCTGCGGTCCATTTGTTCCCGCTCCGGACCGTCCTGCCACATCCGCCACAGGTCAGCATCCAGCCAGGTGCTGAGGACTAGCCAGAGCGAAGGATCGTCTGTTGACTTGAGCGTTTCGCCGGAGACATAGCCCCGCTGCTTCATTGCCTTGCCTCTTAGCTCTATCAGCAGATTCTCCAGTTCTGATTCCTTACCTGGCTGGCAGTGCCTCTCGATAATCACCCTTACCATTCTTTCACCCCCTTTCAACTGCTTTTCGGATGGGTTCACCTACCCACTACTGAGGAGTCCATGTCAACGGTGCCCGAGTTAACATCTGCATGGCTCACAAGAGCCATTGCCATATCCCCCTTTGTTTCGTTTATGCTGGCAGAACAGGATCAGCGAACATTCTCAGTAATGGAAAGCCTCGGCAAGGGCTAGTGTTCCTCCTGTTTGTGCTTGGCCAGTTCCTGCATTACCTTCTCGTAGGTCTTCTCGCCGACGCATTCCTTGGCATACTCGCACCACTCGACGCAGGACAGCAGATCATTGTAGATCACGAAGCCGCACTTGGAACACCTGGCACTGGACTCATTGGAAAAGATCTCTATCTCCTCTCCACACTTGGGGCAATTCTTTACCTCTAACCTTGGCATGCGAATGTTGATAGCGCCTGGACACTGACTAACCACGACGCGCACCTCCCAGTCCATCTGGTCAAACCGTGAACTGATCCCCCGTTGACCCTCCGGCTTCGGCCTCTGACAGCAGATCACATACCTATGGCTGAATTATACCACATGAGATTGCCTCGACTGCCTACATTCTTGACGCAATGCGAATCCACATCTGAGGGGCCGAGATGACCTTGTCTGTTCCAAAAGGATCGTCCTACTGGCTACCGTGCTTCTGCAGTGCCTGCGGATATTTCGCTGGCGCTGTGGCAACCTATTGATACGATCTGGTATCTGGTATAATGTGGCCAATTTGAGCACGGATGGGGAGGATCGTATGGAGAGCCGGCTGGTTTCATGATGCGGTTACACATACAGGGGCTTTACTGCTCGGTCACTTTCCGTTTGCGGCTGAAAAATCATAGACAGGAGGGAACAAGGCCATGAAGAAGTACTTAGCTGAGTTGATCGGAACCTTTGTCTTGGTCATCGGCGGGTGCGGGAGTGCGGTAGTCGCTGGCGATCGTATAGGTTTTGCTGGCATAGCCCTCGCGTTTGGATTGACGGTACTGGTGATGGTCTATGCCATTGGGAGGATATCCGGGTGCCACATTAATCCGGCAATAACGATTGCCATGCTTGTGGCTGGCAAAATCAAGTCCAAAGATGCCGCCTTCTACATCATCTTCCAGTGCGTTGGCGCTATCATTGCTGCGGCAGTGCTCTTGGCCATCGCCAATGGCCTGCCCGGGTACTCACTCGATTCACATGGGCTTGGTCAGAATGGCTATGGGGCTGACTACAGTGGGTATTCCCTCGCTGCGTGTTTCCTCTTTGAGGCTGTGTTCACTGCAATATTTCTTTTTGTGGTATTTGGCTCGACCCACAAGGCAGCGCCTGCCGGATTTGCCGGGATATCGATCGGGCTTGCGCTGGCGCTTATCCACTTGGTGGGGATACCCATAACCGGAACGTCTGTCAATCCGGCCAGGAGTTTGGGGCCTGCAGTTTTCGTTGGCGGAGACGCGCTTAGCCATCTTTGGCTCTTCATAGTCGCTCCCGTCGTCGGTGCTGTCGTGGCAGCCCTCGTCTGGAAAACCGTGTTCGAAAAGGAATAGGAAGCAACACTGGCAGTCAAGACGTTGGTCTTCTGAGACTCCCTGGTTGCCACTTCGTGGATGCCATTTGTCCTGATCTGCCTGGCTCAGGTTGTATCATTACTGCGGAAACAGACCATTCTCATAGTTCGTGGTGACAGTGGCCACTGTCACGGTAGATTGCCGCCAAAACACCAATCTGGAATTGAGAAGGTTTGTCGGTTTGGGCCTTTGCGGGCAATTGTATTCGCCCCTGATTTCCTGCCGGCTTGCTGGCTTTCCAGCGAGGGCTGTGCTGCCTCTTTTAGATTTCCTTGAACCTTCTCGATTGTCCTTCCCCGGCTCAAAGCCCTTGGGACCGTGTCCGCCCACCTGATGCACCAGCGATCATGCTTCTCAATAAAGGCTTCAAATGTCCACTCCGTGGCACATCCTTCTATCTGAAGACACTATGTGAGTAGCCAGATATCTGCAGTCCACCTTTTCGTTAGGTTTGGCGTTTACTCTCATTCTCTGCTACCCTATGGTTCTATTGGCTTGCCGCAGTCTGCACGATGAGTGAAAGAAGCATAGCCGCTACAGAGAGTAAGAGAAGCTACGGCTTGGTGATGGTAGCGTTTTCCTTCACTATCGCTTTCATGCTGCACCTGTTGCTCTTCTGCACAGCCCCGATGGTCACCATCATCATGGAGGAGATGGATCTCTCCCACGTTGAATTCGGTTTCGTCTTCGCGGCGGCTATGATCAGCCTCGTCATATTCAGGATACCCTGGGGACTGATAGGGGATAGAATTGGCTACCTCAATGCCTTCCGGATAGCCTTGCCTCTGGCAGCAGGATTCGCCGTACTTAGGGCGTTCTCAACCGGATATGCGGTTCTCCTGACCAGTCAGTTTCTTCTGGGGATGAGCCTGGCTATGGTGCTCCCCTGCCTTCCTCTGATTGTGAAAGAATGGTTTCCACGGAGTCCGGGGCTTTCCACTGGTATCTACGTCTCTGGTTTCGCTGCTGGCAATGCTACGGCCTTGGCGCTGACGCCGCAACTGCTGGAGATACTGGATTGGAGGGAAGTGCTTCTGGTCTACAGTGGCTTGACAGCAGTGATATGTCTGTTGTGGCTGGTCTTTGCCAGGAGCACAGCGAAGGGCGATTCAGGGTTACGGTTTGACAACTTCACCAGAATCATCAAGGACAAATACGTCTGGGTGTTACTCCTCTTCATGATGGCCTCGATGGGTAGCTATGATACCCTGGCTACCTGGATGCCGAAGGTGCTGGAACTTAAGGAGATCAACGAGGCATTAGCATCCCTGCTTCCGCTGGGGTTCTTTCTGGCCGGGCCTATCGTTGGTATGGTGTCGGACAGATTCGGCAACGTCAAGGCTATCGTAGCCATCTCAGGGATAGTGGCGGCCATATCTATCGTGGGAATAAACTATGCTCCCTTTCCTATAGTGCTCCTCTGCATCTTCCTGGCGGGATTCAGCACTATCGGGGTGCTTACCATCAGCTTGACCATGCCTACCAGGCACCCGCGCCTTTCTGCCACTGCTGGAAGCGTCGTTGGTCTCACCTCCGCGCTGGGAAACATTGGCCCGCTGGCTATGCCGGTTCTCTTTGGCTTCCTCATAGACGTCACCGGCACATTCCATGCCTCGATCTTCAGCGTGGCAGCACTGGCTGGTGTCGCCTTCACTCTTGGCTCGAGGATGAGCGGGCAGGATCAATGAGGGCCACACGGCTGCACTACGCGACGGCCTTTGCAGCACTGTGTTTGTTGCGACGGGTTGATCTCCCTGGCTTGAGTCCTTGAACCTTCAGGCTGATAACCGATTTGGCTGCATCTGCCAGTGTCTCAGTGGTTATCTGCAGATCCCCCAGGATTGCCCCCGCAGTCGGATCATTGGCCATGAGTTCGATGGGGAAGGATGCTTCTTCGATGATCATTATGTCCTCAAATCCTGCCGCCTCTATGGCCTCGAGGTACTCATCCCGCATACTCGCTCCGGAGAGACAGCCGATGTATGCCTCGATAGAGTTCCTGATGACCTCCGGCAATTCCCTCAACAGAACTAGGTCCGAGATCATCAGCCTGCCCCCGGGCTTAAGCACGCGATAGGCTTCCCTGAATGCCCTTGCTTTATCAGGCACGAGGTTGATAACGCAGTTGGATATGACTACGTCAACCGAGTTATCGGCAGCGGGCAGGTTTTCAATTTCCCCCAGCCGGAACTCTACGTTTTCATAGCCTCCTTGCTCGGCATTCTTTCTAGCCTTGTCGAGCATCTCCGGCGTCATATCCACGCCTATGACCATTCCCTCCCTGCCGACCTTGCTTGCGGCCAGAAAGCAATCAAATCCTGCCCCCGAACCCAAATCGAGGACAGTTTCGCCTTCCTTCAGCGCAGCTAGGGCCACTGGATTACCACAGCCGAGCCCCAGGTTCGCCCCTTCAGGTACAACTTCCATGTCTTCGTCAGTATATCCGATGCTCTTGCTGATGCCCTGTGCTAGATCAGTACCCCCGCAGCAGGAAGTCCCCGGCCCGCAGCAAGAACTGCCCTGCTTGGCAGTCCTTGCATAGCCTTCTCTTACCATCTTTCTGATTTCTTCCTCTTTCATCTTGGACACCTCGCTCATTTTAGAAGATCTCCTTCATCACCGGTCCCAGCATGCTCTTTACCATCCCCGTGAGCGCCTCCACCTTGATTAGGGAAAGGCAGCAGACCTTGCCCTCCTGATGCATGGACACGATAGCTAGCTTGTCGCCTGCCTTGATGCCGACCTTGTCGCGGATCTCTTTGGGTAGGACCATCTGTCCCCTTTCATCCACGCTCACTACTGCCTCAATGCTGCAACAACCCGTGGCACTGTCCACCGGTGGTCTGCAGATCGTTTCCTTTGTGCTCTTCGCCATGTTTACCTCCATCTTTCAGTTTGACAGTGGCTGTGCTGAATATCCTCTGATATATCAGCATATTCTGATTTATTATCATTGTCAAATCACGATGCCTTGGCAGGCGCATCGACAGCGGTGGTAGAATCACTGTGTCTTCAGGGCGCTTGGGTGTGGAGTTACTGGAGACCCCGATCAAACAGGAGGAACTATGGGAAAGTCGGTGATCATCATTGGTGCTGGCTTCGGCGGCCTGGCTGCTGGTTGCTACGGGCAGATGAACGGTTATCGCACGACCATCTTCGAGATGCACGATAAGCCCGGCGGATTGTGCACTGCCTGGCAGCGCAAGGGCTATACCGTCGATGGCTGCTTGCACTGGCTGGTCGGTTCCGCCTCTGGAGGCGGGATGACCGGGTTGTACTCCATCTGGCTGGAGTTGGGAGCCCTGCAGGGACAGCAGGTAGTCGATATGGATCGGTTCTACCAAATCGAAGACGCTGGCGGCAAGATCCTCACAATGTACACTGACATCGATCGCTTGGAACAGCACATGATGGAACTGGCGCCGGAGGATAGCCGATTCATAAGGGAGTGCACCAGAGCCATCCGGCGCTTCACCCGCCTTTCCCTTCCCGTGGACAAGCCACCTGAGATGTACGGCGCGATCGATGGACTGAAGTTCCTGTTCAAGATACTGCCCTATCTGGGCGACATGAGAAAATGGGGCCGTATGACCATGAAGGACTTTGCCTTGCACTTCAAGAACCCTCTGCTGCGCGAAGCCTGGCAGCAGGTATGGCTCACGGAGTTTTCTTCCATATTTATCCTGATGACTTTGGCTGCCATGCATCAGAAAACAGCCGGCTATGTCATCGGTGGCTCCATGAAGCTCTCCCGTGCCATCGAGAAGCGCTATATCGACCTGGGCGGTGAGGTCAGGTACAAATCCCAGGTGACTAAGATCCTGGTGGAGAATGACCGTGCAGTGGGCGTCAGAGTGGCCGATGGCAGCGAGTTCCGTGCTGACTGCGTGATTTCGGCTGCTGATGGCCGTGCCACCATCTTCGATATGCTCGATGGGAAGTATGTTGACGAGAAGATTCGCGGCTACTACGATAACTTCCCCATCTTCTCTCCGCTGATATACATTGGCCTGGGAGTCAACCGTCCCTTTGAGGAAATGCCGCAGATCATCTCTGGGCTGGTCTTTCCCTTGGAGAAGCCGGTGACTATGGCTGGTGAAGAGAGGAAATGGCTCAGTGTTCGCGTCCACAACTTTGATCCTACCCTGGCACCGGCGGGGAAGACGTTGCTCACGGTGATGATGGAATCCAACTACCCCTACTGGGAGACACTTCGCCGGGATATGGCGCGCTACAGGGCAGAGAAGGAGCAGATTGCGGATACGGTGGTGAGTTTGCTGGATAGGCGTTTCCCTGGCTTGGCGTCTCAGGTAGAAATGCGGGATGTAGCTACACCAATTACCTTCCATCGCTATACCGGCAACTGGCAAGGCACCTATGAGGGCTGGCTGATGACGCCGCAGGTGGTGACTCTCAATATGAAAAAGACCCTGCCCGGGCTGGATCGCTTCTACATGGCGGGGCAGTGGGTGCAGCCGGGTGGTGGTCTGCCCAGCGGTGCCATGACCGGACGCTATGTGATCCAGATGATGTGCAAGCGGGATGGCAAGCGCTTCGTGGCCACGGTTCCGCAGGGTGGTGGGATTTCAGGCCCCATGTGTTAATGACATAGCAGCTACTTCGTGAAGAATTCGTAAACGAGTTTGTTGAACTTCGCTGAACTGTCCCTCTGTGGGGCATGGCTATTGTGAGGGAAGATGTGCAGTTCGCAATTTGTGATCAGATATTGGGCCAACACGGCTTGTGATGCCACGTCATCTCCAGTTGTTCTAACGAGGGGTTTTGTGTTGGTTTGCGCCAGGACCCCTATCGCAGGGCAGCCACGACGGCGATTATGCCGAAGAGTATAAGGTATATGCCTATCGCATAGGCCAGGATATGCGGCCAGACAATGACCACGATGCCGAAGAAGATGCTGATGATGCCTGCGCAGTAATCCCCCGAGTTCGAACTTGTCCATGTGGCCTCCCTCTGGCAGTTTCGTGTTTCTGGAATAAAAGGCCACCTTTTCGTCTGTCTTGTGTCAATGGCTAGGCTTGGAAGCGTATTGTGTCAAACAAAACGGTTACCGAATGAGAAGTTGACAGGGAAACGACGAAGTCCTAGACTTGCCACGTCTGACGTATCCAAAAAGACACTATGGAGCTTAGAGAAATTCTGTGGGTGGTGCTAATTTCAGCTACGCCCATAGGTGAACTTAGAGCAGGTATCCCGACTGCATATTTTGTATACGATTTCCATTGGCGCTATGCTTTCCTATTCTCCGTCGTGGGCAATCTTCTTCCTGTCCCCCTAATACTCTTGTTACTTGATCGCGTGACCAGGTTTCTGGGCAGAGTAGGATTGTTCGACAGAGTCATCAAGTGGGTCTTTGAACGCACTAGGCGACGGGGAGAAAGAATCAAAAGAGTGGAAGGCATAGGCCTGGCGCTATTTGTTGGTGTGCCACTTCCTGTTACTGGTGCGTGGACCGGCTCACTGGTTGCCTTCCTTTTCGGGATAGAACGCAAGCGTGCCTTTCTCTACATCACTCTGGGTGTGCTTATGGCAGGGGCGATTGTCACTGTTCTCTGTGTTACTGGGAATGAGGCAGTCTTGTGGTTGAAGGGAGAGTAGTGGTATTCGCACTGGTGAGACTGTGTTACGTCAACTGCTACAATGGATGCAGGTTTTTTGTAGATGAGATGAAAGGATACTCAGCCGGTATTTTCGGTTTGTGAGCTGGTGCTGACCATTGTGCAGTTAGGGTAATCACTGTTGTAAGGCGGGCAGTCTGACGAATGGGAAGACGGCGTAATAATTCAGATAGACGGCTTGCCGTCCGTCGACATTTCTTCGAGCGGGCTGGTTGCGGAGCTGTGCTATTGGGTTTATTGGGGAGTGCCGCTGGAGCCATATGGAGCGCTGCGCTAGGGTTTGGAGGAGGTGTAGGCGCATTATTTGGAGGACTTGGCATGTTAATTCCAGGCTTCCTCTTGGTGCCGCTGGGCATAGAAGCGCGAGACCTGGGCTTCCCACCGGCCCTTTTCTACGTCGGTTTGCTGCTTTTCATTATGCTGTTGGGTGGCTTGATATGGATTATTCGCCTAGTATAGTACTTGGTTGTGCCAATTGGCGTTATTTGTGGCAGGGATCGGTGCCCAGTCATCCGAAGCTATAGATTGGTGCTCTGAACTACGCAACTAAGCAATAGCTTGATATTAGCCCCATATGCGTTGACTGCCCAAAGTCTCACTGATTCCCATGTCGAAATAGGGGGCATCGTGAGATTTCCCTCTGGCTTTCCTGATATTCTTGAATCAATATGTGGGTTGTCGCTTGTTGCTGCTGCTTACTGCCGGCTGCTAGACAATCTCTATTTCCAGCTTCATGCGATCCGGGCGTGTTGTGGAAGCTGTATTGAATGTCAGCGTGGTTGCAGCAGCTTTCCCACCTTCTCTGGATCCTGCGACTGGCCAGAGAATTTGCCCGACATCCTTTGTGCCATGAGTTTTGGTTTCATCAATCAACTTGACCTTGACAACCTTCTCTTTCAGGCTGCTGGGATGCATCTCCTGCAGATCAACAATAATGTTCCAGAAGTTGGCAGCGTCTTTGGAAAACGATATCTTTTCTACTATGGGGTCATTCAGGCTCCAATTGATCTCGCCCATGCTGTTCACCTCCTTTGAATTTTCAAAGCTGCCTCAATTGTTTATGAGTCACTGTTTAGCGTATTTGAGTTGCTCGCATTGGATCGGATCTGACCTGTCCAAGGACAATCGCTGTATGCGTGC
>JBGOWL010000159.1:0-4669 GCA_041478585.1 Dehalococcoidia bacterium
CTCCACCGGGCAAACCTTGGCACATTCGCCGCATCCCTTGCACGTAGATACCCACGGGCAAGCCCGTGGCACTTCTTGATGACAAGCTTTGCTTGACGCCCTACGGGCGAGTTCTCATTCCCCCACGGGCAAGCCCGTGGAACCCTGCCCTTCGGGTTATTGGAGCATGTCATCGCAAAAGAAGACACGTCTTCGCTGCGACCTGAATTCCTTAGGGGACTTTAGCATCGCACGATTCTCGCTTCCTTCGCCTAAGTGACCTGCCCAGACGGCGATGAGCACGGCGACGTTGGGGTTACCGAGGAGGCGAGGGATGCCGCGACCGAACCCTGCGGGGTTGGGGTGCCTTCTGGCCGAACATTGGGTCAACTTCTGTTGGCAGACAGCATGACGGGCAAACGCCAAGGGCCTGAACAGCGTCGATGTGCCAGCTTGTCAGGGATTCCCTGATAGATCTAATGGAAAGTCTTTGCCTATACTGAAAACATGAGCGTCCCTTGAGTTGCCTGTATCGGCCCAACAGTGTGCCAAAGGGAAATGATCCTCAGGTCTGCAGGCAGCTTCCCCCTTTTCTTTTGTGCAGATACTGAAACAAAAGGAGGATTGTCATGGCCAGTCAATATGACGTGATTGTAGTCGGAGCAGGTCTGGGAGGCATAACCTGTGCAGCACTTCTGGCGAAATGGGGACTCAAGACCCTGGTACTAGAGAAGAACAACCGGCTGGGAGGGAAGCAGGTAGGCATATCGGTGAAGGGTTTCAAAGGGGAGATGTGGCCTACCTTCGGAATACCAATTGAAGTCGGGCCCTTCCTGGACGCTTTCCGGCAACTAGGCATAGAATCCAGGCTCGATCTCATACCGGGGTCCACTGCATTGATGTACAGGAGACCAGATGGCGAATGGGTCACCACCGTGAACAAGGCCGGGCCACAGGGACCGGACGCCACCGAGAACATGTTCAGGGCGTGGCAACTGAAACCAAAGGAAAGCGAGGTAGCACTCAGAATACTGGCCGAAATGGTTCTGGTGACTCCGGAGCAGATGGACGCACTGGACAACATCAGCGCCAAGCAGTGGGTTGACCAGCACGGAGAAATGCCACAGGCTCTGCGTGGTTTCCTGGCCGTCCAGTCGAATGCCATGGCCACTGGCCTCTACGAACTGGTGGCCATGTCAGAACTAGCCGGGATAATGCAGCTATTCGGAGGCAGCACTCCGGCCTATCCGCGAGGTGGCTATGCGCGTCTGGTTGAGGAAATTGCGAAAGTACTTAAAGCCAACGGCGGGGAAGTCAAAACTCGAGCTAGGGTGGAACGGATCACAACTAAGAACGGCCGGACCTCCGGAGTCATTGCTGGCGACAGGTTTCACGAGGCCCCTATCGTGGTGAGCAACGCAGGTATACAGCCCACGGTACTCAAACTGGTGGGGGAAGAGAACTTCGACAAAAGCTATGTGAACTATGTCAAGGACATCGTTCCCAGCCTCGGATTCACCTGCCAGCGGTATATCTTCAGCAAGCCGGTTATGAAACAGGGTGTCTATGTCTGCAGCTCTGAGGACAGCTACATTGATGTGGAGCGGCTGGTGCAAATGAAGCAAGGGAAGATCCCTGATGTCATATCCGTATATGGCGTAGTTCCATCAAACTTCGACCCTCATATGGCACCTCCCGGCAAGCAGATGCTACTGGTCGGTACCTGGTGCTCGCCTGACCCAACAGCGAAGGAGATCAAGATGCTCCAGAAGAAGGTCGATGAGCAATTCGATGAGATGTTTCCTGAAGCAGTTCCTTATATAGAGTCACGCGAAGGCTACGTGGGGCCAGCCGAGGTAGCCGCTCTCAGCAGGGATTCCGTCCTGCCTGGCCTGGGAGGCGAGGCTGTTGGTCTGGCTGTGACTGTGGGATACTGCGGGAAGAACAAGCCATCAGCCAAATCACCGGTTGCCGGCCTGTTCTATGTGGGCCACGATGCTGGCGAACGTGGCCGCTTTCTCGGCACACACCAGGCAGTCAGTTCCGGTTTGAGGGTAGCTGAATTAGTTCACCACTACTTCCTGGAAAGGAGATCCGTCCTCCGACAATAATGGAGTCTTCCCCTCAGCCTGAGGTTCTACAAGGCGCTGGTGTGGTGAGAACGGAAGGGAAGCCAGTATGCTCTCCAACAATCTAGTAAGACCATCTGCAGGACGATATCACCCCAACCTCAGTTTGGATACAAGGGGGCACCCTGAGCTCTTATGGCGGCATGGTGAGGTAGTGTCTTGCGATTGCAGTGCTACTCGGCCTATCCAAGCGTGGGGATTATGCCCAGCTGCTGCATCATGCCAAGTTGATCCCAGCTTAGCCAGAGCTCCACGAGTCTGCCTTTAGCTAGACGGAGGATGTCTACTCTCCTCCTACTGTGACTTGCCTACCCGTTGCAGGCATGCCAAGCAGTTCACCTTTGTTGGTCCCGGTGGCCGTCCACCGTACTGCCACCTTACCTCCTTCAGCGATGAGGTCGTCGATGGCATACCTCAAGTCGGGGAAGGCAGTGCGAAAGATAACGAAGGATTGCTTGAAACCCACATTGGTAGGGACAGCCCAGGCAAAGGATTGTGGTCAATGAAGTCAGAGGCAACTAACTCATCTGCTACTGTCTGGTTGCCCTTGTTTACCACTTCCTCAAGGAAACGACGGACAATTGCCTTGTTCTCCTTCGTTGACATTCGTTCCTCCTTCGGTCCTCATGTTCGACTTGGTTTGAGAAGCCCTACTCATCCAGCGACATTATACCACCCAACCTCAGCTTGGATATAGGGAGGCCTGCATATGGGCCGTACCAAGGAACATGGGATTGAGGATAGCCTAAATCCACAAGGGGCCGCTATCAGTTGTCAAAGAGCTGCAACAAATCAGTCAGTTTTGATTCCCGGCATTACGGTAAGACAAGAAGTTGGACTTGCTTCAGTTGCAGATCGATAATGCTCTCGGCCTGATAGCAATCAGAGACTGCCGGAACTACCGTGCGCCAGCCACATTCCCTCATCGTCAAATATCTTTTCATGCTGAGCACTTGCATTCAGTGCGTCCTCTTCTGTATTCCTGTACTTGTCTTGTTCAGTTAGAACCTCGTCGTAGTATTCATGCTGGACGAGTTGGTCCATGATCTCGTTGGTCCCCGTCCAAATCTGAGTCAGGCGGGCATCCCGCAGGAATCGCTCTATAGGATAGACGTCGGTGTAGCCAATGCCTCCAAGTATCTGCATGGCGATGTTTGCCACTTCCCACAGGCTGTCAGTCGCAAATCTCTTCGTTTCGCTGACTATGCGGCGCTGTCTGGGGTCATCCCTGTCGGCAGCTAGCGCGGCTTGGTAGACCATGCCAGCGCTGGCATCCATTAGAGTGACACCGCGTGCCAACATTGAGTTCACAGCCTGGAACTTGCGTATCTGTCGCCCAAACGCTATGCGCCGATCTGAGTAACGCGCAGCGATTTCCAGCGCAGCACGCATTCCTCCAACAGCCGGGGCAGCGCTGCACAGGCGCTCAGGTACCATCATGCGATTGAAGACCATGGCGCCACCATGGAGTGATCCAAGGAGGTTTTCCTTTGGCACTTCAACGTTGCGGAAGGTGAGTCGACCAGTGCCACCGCCACGCGTACCCAGCAGTCCGTAGAGGTAGCTGACCTGAACGTTTGGAGACCGGTCAATGATAAGGGTGCTAATGCGCTGATACGGGTGAGCATCGGGTTGCAGGTTGGTGCGGACGTAGACAAGAAAGAAATCCGCCCCTTCAGCACCGACAACGAATCGCTTCTGACCGTTGACCAAGAAATGATCGCCCTTGTCCTCTGCTTTGCTGGTGGCTCCGAAGAAATCAGAGCCGCCGCGCGGTTCAGTGAGAGCCTCAGCACTTACAAGCTTACCCTCCAACATTGGCTTGAGGTACTTCTGCTCCTGCTCTTCAGTGCCGAACCTGGACAGTGCTTCGCCGACTATGTCAGGCATAACGAAAGCACAGCCACAAGCGTTGCCCAGGCACCCAATTTCCGCTTGCGCCGCAATTGAAGCTATCCAGTTCAGTCCCCTGCCGCCATATTTCTTGGGGAACCTGACCCCGAGCAGGTTATGTTCAGCGTATTTCTGGTAGACCTCCCTGGGAAACTTGACTTCGTCGCGATCCATTGCCTTGAGGTACTCTGGGGCCACCTCGTTCTTGACAAGTTCTCTTGCCTCTCTCGCCACGGCTTGGGCATCAGCATCGAGCAGAAAGTCAAAGAATGACATGGTCATCCCTCCCTTCGCGATTCTGGATCAGTAGTTGGAGCACCCAGTTGCCATCCGATCGGTTCGAGTCCCCCGCGACATTATACCACGCAAACACCCAACCTCAGCTTGGATACAGAAGGGGGTTGCCATCCTACCAGCGACTAGCGTACCGGGCGAGTATGCAGTGTGCTCTGGCAATCCCAATGGCTATGTAGGAGGGGGGCGAATCACTAATGACCACTCATATCCTCCCAGCATGGCTACATTTTTGTGTCACTTCCGCCCCAATTGAGGCAGCCAATGCGACCGATTCCATGCCTCTGCCTTGACAGGCTGTGAGCGCATGTGGTACACACTCAGATAGAGCATAGTTGGAAGCTGATTTCAGGGAGGGGCTGGTGGGTGTGGCA
>JBGOWL010000101.1:0-6180 GCA_041478585.1 Dehalococcoidia bacterium
AGGAGGTGGGGCCCGATATCTAAGCCCACTATCTAGGAGAATATCCTAACCAATGGACACATATCCAGTAAGGTTATGGCCTTAGGGCAAAAACAGCGCCATACGATAGACCCTTTGAACTCCGCCCACGTCTTTCCTCATGCCTCTCATCTGCTGATTCGTGTGATTGTCTACATACTCAAAAACGGTGCTACAATTGAGCCGTGTCAAAGCTATACAAGACTGAGGGCATAGTACTGAAGCACATGTACACGGGAGAAGCCGACGCAGTGCTTTCCATCTACACGCCCTTCCTGGGCAAGTTGAGGGCGGTTGCCAGAGGGGTGAAGCGATGTAAGAGCAGAATGGGTGGCCATTTGGAGCCTCTAACACACTGCTCCATGATGTTGGCCAAAGGACGAAACCTGGACATCATATCCGGGTGTGAGACACTGGAGTCCTTTATACCACTAAGGGCTGACCTATGGCTGACGTCCTGCGGTATATATGTGGCCGAGCTGACAGATCGGCTGGGCGTGGAGGACACAGAGAACCGAAGACTCTTCCAGCTCCTCCTGAACACACTGCAATCGCTTTCCAGTGGGGTTGACCCTGGAGTGACCCTCCGCTACTTCGAATTTCGCTCCATGGCCTGCTCTGGTTACCTGCCCGAACTCTGGAGATGTGTTGTCTGCAACCGCACTCTGGAGATGGCTTCACACCTATTCAGTGCTTCCGCTGGAGGATTACTGTGCTCAAATTGCAGGACAGCGGGCGGCTTATCTCGAACAATCTCGGTAGATGCCATCAAGGTGTTGCGTTTCTTTTCCCTGAATGAGTCTCCCTCAGTAAACAAACTAAGGCTGAAGACCAATGTGATACAAGAAATTGAGGGGCTAATGCAGAATTATGTCACGTATGTTCTCGATCAAGAAGTCAACTCAGCCAGGTGGCTGCATGAGTTGCGGAACAGTGAAGAAAGAACAATCGGTGGCAGCACCAAGCTTGATTGAAAGGCGGACACTGTCAACGAGCGAAGAGCATCAACTGCGCAGTGTGGCACCAAGCTGCTTGGAAAGACGGGACAGGATTTCCTGCTCCACGGTCTCCATCTCTTCATCGGTCAGGGTGTGATCAGTCGACTGGTAAGCTATCCTGAAGGCCAGGGATTTCTTGCCCGGAGGCACCTGCTCTCCTGTATAGAGATCGAATAGTGTGATTTGATGTACCAAAGAGAAACCACGAACAATTTCCACTATCCTCATAGCTGGCACTTCGACACCCACTACAATGGCCATATCTCTCACAGATCGAGGAAAGCGAGAGACAGGGCGGTATCTACGTCTGAGTTTGGCACAGTCCAACAGCTTCTCTATCTCAAGCTCAAAAATAGCCACTGGCTGAGGAAGAAGGTCAAAGCTCTCAGCAACACCGGGATGCACTTCTCCTACAAGCCCCACAGCGCTTTGTCCAACCATGATTCTGGCCACCCTGCCTGGATGCAGGCTTTCTTGGCTCACAGGCTCGAAGGCTGGTTCAATTCCCAGTCTTTCCAACACAGCCGCCACGACCCCTTTGGCATCGAAGAAGTCAAGAACACCCTTTTCACCGAACCAAGAGTGTGCAACACGAAGGCCACTAAGTATCCCGGCCAGAATCTCCCGTTCATCTGGCAGGTCATCTCCTCTGGCAAAGAAAACCTTGCCGATCTCAAAAAACCGAATGCCGGCATCTTCATGTTTCTGATTGGCGGCCAGGAGGGCCAGAAGTCCAGGGAGCAAGCTAGTGCGGAGGTACTCCTGCTCTGGGCTCAAGGGATTAGCCAAACGCACAGCATTCTCCGTGGGGATAATTTTGGCCAGCCTCTCACGGCTGTTCATTGAGTAGTTTATAGCCTCCTGGAAACCACAACCCACCAGCAGATCTCGCAGCTCTTCCCTGAAGGAAATGATATGATCGACCTGCTGCCTGGGCAACTGACTGCTGAGCATGGTAGTGGGGATGTAGTCATAGCCAATAATACGAGCCAGTTCCTCCACCAGATCAGCGGCCCTACTTACATCCACACGCCAATAGGGGACAATGACTCTCAGGTCTTCTGAAGAGTTGACCTGCTGACATTCGAATCCTAGATAGGTGAGTATCTCGACTATCTGCTCCCGTATCAAGTCATTGCCCAGCAGGCGTTTGACCCAGGAAGTGTGAAATAGTATGGCCTCTGTATCTATTCTGCCCGGGTATACGTCGATGATACCCCTGGCAGCTTTCCCACCCGCCAACTTCAAGATCAATTGAGTAGCCCGCTTCAAAGCTGGCATGGTGAGTTCAGGGCTGATCCCCCTCTCAAAGCGGATGGAGGCCTCACTGCGCAACTTCAGGTTGGATGAGGTACGCCGAATGCTCACGGGGTTGAAATTCGCTGATTCCAGCAAGACTGAGGTGGTTGTATCGATGACCTCGCTATCGGCACCACCCATTACCCCAGCGATAGCCACGGGTATTTTGCTGTCGGCAATAGCTAACATCTCCGGGTTGAGGGCGCGTTCCACACCGTCGAGGCTGGTTATTTTTTCTCCCGCCGAAGCACGGCGGACAATGATCCTGGCTCCGCCGATTTGGCGAAAGTCGAAGGCATGGAGGGGTTGTCCATATTCCAGCATCACATAGTTGGTGACGTCGACAATGTTGTTGATGGGGCGCATGCCGCAGGCAGCGAGTCTATGCTGCAGCCACGGGGGTGACGGGGCAACCTTAACGCCTTCGATCAAACTGGCGCAGTAGCGCCGGCACAGGTCAGCATCGGAGATCTCCACTGACACGAGCTTCTCTATTGCCGGGCCTTCTTCAGTGTAGATGGGGTCAGAGAGCTTCATCTCCTGCTTAAGGTGAGCGGCGATCTCTCTGGCCACACCGATGACAGAAAGGCAATCGGGACGATTGGGGGTGACCTCCAGGTCGAGAACGGCATCGCCCAGGTGGTCGGCCAGGGGAACCCCCACGGGGGAATCCGGGGCGAGTGTCATCACACGCTCATGTCTTTCCGAGAGACCCAGTTCTTTCTCCGAGCAAGCCATGCCTTCGGAGACCATACCTCGAATCTTGGCCGGTTTCAGTGGAACTAGTTCGCCTGTGTGGCTGTCAATGAGCTGTGCACCCAGCCGGGCGAAAGGCACCTTGTCGTCAACCCGAATACTGAGGTCGCCGCAGACGACTGTGGACTGCCCTGTGCCGTAGTCTATGGTGGCTAGCTTAAGCCGATCGGCATTGGGGTGAGGCTCGATAGCGATTATCTGGCCCACCAAGATTTTATCCCAGGCCTTTCCAGTGACCTCGATACCCTTCACCTCGGTCCCAGACATAGTCAACTTCCCCGCCAACTCCTTGAGAGGCAGCGAGATACTGACATACTCTCGAAGCCAACTAAGGGGAACCTTCATTTTGATTTATGCATTAACCCTGCCACGAATACACCAGGCTAGAACTGCCTCAAGAAGCGCAGGTCATTGCCATAGAAGAGGCGAATGTCATCGATCCCATACCTCAGCAGAGGTATGCGTTCCACTCCCATGCCAAAAGCGAAGCCGGTATAGACTTCAGGATCGTAGTTTACCCTTCTCAGTACCTCAGGGTGAACCATTCCAGCGCCCAGAATCTCGATCCAGCCGGTATTGCTGCACAGACGACAGCCAGTGCCCTGGCACATGAAACAGTCGATGGCCATCTCCACTCCCGGCTCAACGAAGGGGAAGTAGTCACAGCGAAAGCGGGCCTTTCTTTCTTCTCCGAAGAGGCGGCGGGCAAATTCGAATAGTGTTCCCTTGAGATCGCTCATAGTAATACCTTGATCCACTGCCAATCCCTCAACCTGATAGAACATGGACTCATGGGTGGCATCTGTCGCTTCATACCGATACACCCTGCCCGGCATCAGTGCTCTTATCGGGGGACGGGTTGTTTCCATCAACCTTATCTGCATGGGGGAGGTATGGGTACGCAGCAACCGGGATCTCTCGCCGCTTTCGGTGTCTATCCAGAACGTGGCCCACATATCCCGCGCAGGATGATCCCTGGGGATGTTCAAGGCTTCGAAGTTGTAGTAATCCCATTCCACCTCCGGCCCCTCCACTATCTGAAACCCCATAGAGACAAAGATATCGCAGATTTCGCGAAGTGTTTGGGTAGTGGGGTGGAGGCGACCAAGGGAAACGGGGTAGCCGGGGAGAGTGACATCGATACGGGCTTGCTTCAGGACAGCGACCAGTTCCTTTTCTTTTAGAACCTCTTCCTTACGCTGCAGGTCAGCTTCCAGCAATGTCTTGATATCGTTAGCCATGGCTCCTGCTGATCGCCTATCCTCGATGGGGAGTGAGCCCAATCCTCGCAGTACAGAGGTTAGCGCTCCCTTCCTCCCCAGGTAGCGTACTCGCCACTTTTCCAGTTCCCCCAGATTATCTATGCTGTTGAGCTCGGCGACTGCTTTCGTCTTGAGTTCTTCAAGCTCTCTGAGCATTGACTATTTGCCTGTGCTCTCTCCCTTAGCCACAGTCACCAACTGAGAGAAGGCATGGGGGTCTTTTACAGCCATATCGGCAAGCATCTTGCGGTTGACTTTTACATTGGCCTTCTTCAGACCATTTATGAACAGTGAATAGGATAGCCCATCCAATCTGGCGGCAGCATTGATACGGCATATCCAGAGACGCCGCATGTCCCCCTTTAGCTCCCGGCGGTGACGATAGGCATAGCTCAGCGCCTTGAGCATTGATTCATGTGCCCGCCGATAGAGGGTATGTTTGCTGGCACGGTGTCCTTTGGTAAGCTCCAGTAACTTCTTATGACGATGCCGTGTTACTACTCCACTCTTTACTCGTGGCAATGGTCCTCCTTCATGCGTAGGGCAGAAGCCGTTTTATTCTGGCTTTGTTAGTGGGATGAACCACAACATCGCTAGAATACTGGCGCTTCACGCGGGTCGGTTTTCGCTGTCGGAGGTGGCTCTTCCCTACTTTGGAATGCATGAACTTGCCGCCACCAGTGACACGGAAACGCCGCTGGGTCGACTTATGTGTCTTAATCTTGGGCACTGGAAACCTCCACTGGTGTTTTCTTGATGACTTTTGACGGTGAAAAGATAAGGCTCAAACTCCTCTCCTCCACCAATAGAGGCTGGTCAACCACCGCCTTATCCTTCAGATTGGTCAGCAGGTGCTGGAGCACCTTTTTCCCCAACTCAGGGTGAGTAATCTCTCTGCCTCTGAAGATAACCGCAACCTTGACCTTATCTCCCCTGACAAGCAAGCGCTCAATCAATTTGCTTTTCGCGTCCAAGTCGTGAACATCAATTCTTGGCCTGAGGCGAACCTCTCTCATGATAGAGAGTTTTCGACTTTTCCTTGCCTCCCGCTCTTTTTTCGTTTGCTCATACTTATACTTTCCATAATCCATAATGCGGCAGACTGGTGGAACAGCACTAGCCGCAACCTCGACTAAATCCAGATTCCGCTCTCTGGCTATTTGCAGGGCCTGGCCGACGGGCATGACATTAAGCCGCTCCCCACCTTCCCCGATTACCAGCACTTCTTTGGCTCGAATCCTCTCGTTGACACGCAGTTCCTTGATTATATGTCGCCTACCTCCTTACCACCTTCAAAACTTAGTGTCTATCTATAACACATCCCTCTCAAGAAGTCAACATGGGTGTGATAGTCAAAGTCTTTGTATCGGACGAATAAATAGGGTGAAGTACCAGCAAGGATGAAGCCCTTTTGCCAGTCCATCACACCTTCACCTTCTGTAAGGGAAAGAAGGGAACTGAAGGGTTGTTCAGACCTTAGGGCTCCGGTCAACAATTGTCAGGATTGGGGGTGTTGGTGGATGTTTGCCCAAACATGGACGTAGAACCAAAGCTGACAGAACAGCGAGAAGTGCGGGCTGCACATTCTGGACTAATGTTCAGAGAAGTGAGGGACTCTTGATATCTCAGCTTGGAACGTACGAGATTGAGGGGCAGGCCAAGTTCGAATTCCAGATTGGCCGGATATATTCAAGGCTTCTCAGACCTGGCCCGGCCACCAGATCGCCAAGGAGGGGCCTCGGAGAAACGTGAAGGTATTTTGTGGCCATATCGGACGCCTATTGTTGCGATGCCGCCCAACGATCAAGCTCACCTGCAGCAATGGAGCGCAGAAGAATTGCGGTCAG
>JBGOWL010000170.1:0-4381 GCA_041478585.1 Dehalococcoidia bacterium
CAACGTCTATACCTCGGCAGTCCCCGGCCTCTGGACCGTCAGCGGAGACTATGGCGGCCTCACCGATACCGCCTCCCTTACCGTCAACGTTGGCCCCATCGATCACATCGTCATCTCCCCTCCTTTCAGCACCATCGCCGCCGGCGATACCCAAACCTATACCGCCACGGCCTTCGACCAGTACGATAACAGCTGGGATGTCACCCCAGGCACCGACTTCACCATAGTGGAGTTCGGCCACGGCGGCTCCTGGGCCGCCAACGTCTATACCTCGGCAGTCCCCGGCCTCTGGACCGTCAGCAGCGACTATGGCGGCCTCACCGATACCGCCCTCCTTATGGTGACCTAGGCACACCCGTGCGCGTCAGCTATCCCGCGCTCCTGAAGTCCCCACCACCGATAGAAACGACTTTACTTGCGCGATCTAGTCTGCTATAAGTGAATAGGCTTGTTTCTATATGGACTTGAGTTGACTGGCGTCAGACGGAGACAGCAGTGAACAGGGTGTTTGTGCTCATAATGGCCGGGGGAGCGGGGGACAGGCTCAAGCCGTTGACCAACCAGCGGTCCAAAGCGGCCGTTCCCTTCGGGGGCAAGTATCGGCTGATCGACTTCACGCTGAGCAATTGCATCAACTCGGGCCTCCGCCAGATCTACATTCTTACCCAGTACAGGTCGGGGTCGCTGAACAAGCACATCCAGGAGGGCTGGGATATCTCCAGCTCAAAGTTGGGGGAGTTCATATACTGCATGCCCGCTCAACAGAAAGCTGGGGAAGACTGGTACCGTGGTACGGCTGACGCTATCCGCCAGAACCTCGATCTGTTCAGAGCCAAGGACATTGACCATGTTCTGGTTCTCTCTGGTGACCACGTGTACAAGATGAACTACAGCCAGATGCTGGCCTATCACAGGGAGAAGAACGCGGCTCTCACGGTATGTGCCGTCGCGGTGGAGAAAGAGGACGCTGCCGGTAAGCTTGGGGTACTCGAAGTGGACCGGGACAATAGAATGATTGGGTTCGAGGAGAAGCCAGCGCAGCCAAAGACAATTGTGGATTCTCCAGACCGCGCTTTCGCTTCCATGGGTATCTACATCTTCAACACCGGTACCCTCAGAGAAGCTCTGGAGAGGCAGGGAGACGACTTCGGCAAGGATGTCATCCCGGCAATGATAGGCACGGGATTTGAAATCCTTATTTATGACTACGGGAAGGGGAACAAGATAAGGGATTCTGTATACGAAGTGAGAGAGGGTAGAAGACTGAAGCTTCTGGTTGATAGAACTCGCGATTCTTCATATTGGAAGGACGTGGGCACTGTCGATTCATACTATGAAGCAAGCATGGATCTGGTGGGTGTGGATCCCATATTCAATCTATACACGGAGAAATGGCCTTTGAGAACCTATCAGAGGCTGCTACCTCCGGCAAAGTGCGTCATTGGCGGTGCCACACCGGAGTCTCTTGTCTGTGATGGCTGTATCATTAGCGGTGGCAGGGTGCGAAAGTCGATATTGTCTCCGGGCGTGGTCGTGGAGAGAGATGCTTTGATAGAGGAATCGATCATATTTGACGACGTGATTGTGGAACCTGGTGCCGGGATAAGGCGGGCCATCGTCGACAAGGAAGCCAGAATTCAGGCTGGCGTCTCCATAGGCTACGATCTGGAGGCAGATCAGAGGAGAGGCTGTACAGTATCGGCTGCAGGTATAGTAGTCGTTCCCAAATGGGCAAACGTGGGGCCGATCTAGCCTACGCGCCTTCATCGAAGGAACGACCAACTAAATCCAGCAGAATATCCAAAGCGGCTCTATATCAGGAGACTCATTAAGAACGATCGTAAGGACTACGGGACGGCCTCCCGCCAATCTGCCGGCGAGAAAGCGCAGCATTCTGCACCGAAGCTTGCATCAAAACGGGGTACCGCGGGCAAGACCGAAGTGCATTCGGGAATGCCAGCGCTTCATGTGGCCATGGCCGCGTCGGAGATCACGCCCTTCGCTAAGACCGGTGGCCTGGCCGACGTGCTAGGTTCGCTGGCCCCATCTCTGGAAAGGCTCGGGCTCAGGATTTCCCTTATCATGCCCTGCTACCGGTCTGTCCTTCAGGGCCCTTTTCAGCTTGAGGACACCGGAGTCCGCTTCACCGTCCCCATCTCCGATCGGAGGGAGGCAGGGGTCCTGCTGAGAACAAAGATGGGTGACGGGATCACCGTCTATTTCGTCCGGGCCGATCGGTACTTCGACCGTGAGGGCCTGTACGGCACACCGGAAGGTGACTACCCCGACAACGCCGAGCGGTTTGTCTTCTTCAGCCGGGCCATCCTGGAGGTGTTGAAGCTTGACCCACCCGACATTCTGCACGCACATGACTGGCAGACCGCCCTCTCGGTCGCTTTTCTTAAGGCTGAACCCGGTCTCTATCCGCAACTGTCATCTGTAGAGACCATTCTTACTATACATAATGCAGCATACCAGGGCCTCTTCTGGTACCTGGATTGGCACCTGTTGAATCTTGAGAGCAGATTCTTCACCCCGGCGTATCTGGAGTTCTACGGCAAGATCAACTTCCTCAAGGGAGGGCTTTCCTTCGCTGACCTCATCACTACGGTGAGTCCCACCTATGCCGAGGAGATCAAGTCTCCGGAGCAGGGCCATGGTCTGGATGGCGTCTTCCGGGAGCGGGCAGACAGCCTGGTCGGTATTCTCAATGGCGTCGACTACGACGTGTGGAATCCGGAGACCGATCCATTCATCGCCAAGACGTACACCCGCGACAACCTCTCCAGGAAGATGGCCTGCAAGCTTGACCTGCAGCGGTTCTTCGGCCTTCCAGAAATGCCTGACGTGCTCCTTCTTGGTATGGTTTCGCGCCTGGCAGGCCAGAAGGGCTTTGACCTTCTGCAGAAGGCGTTGGACGACCTGCTCCGTCGCCGTCTCCAGTTCGTGCTTCTCGGGTCGGGAGAGAGACCATACCAGGACTTCTTCGGCTCGGTAGCTATGGCATATCCCGAAAAGGTCGGGGTGAGAATTGCCTTCGACGATTCTCTGGCCCATAGGATCGTGGCAGGGTCAGATATTCTCCTGGTTCCCTCTCATTATGAGCCCTGCGGTCTTGCCCAGCTTTACGCTCTTAAGTATGGAACTGTTCCTCTTGTCAGGGCAACCGGAGGCCTGAGAGATACTGTCCATCAGTTTGATCCGAAGAAAGGCGCCGGCAATGGCTTCGTCTTCGGTCCGTACGAGGTTCAGAGCCTCATGGAAGCCATAGACCAGGCCCTGGCCCTTTTCGATCGCAAGCAGGATTGGATGACCTTGATGAGAAACGCTATGGCAGCCGACTTCTCCTGGGACCGCTCTGCACCGGCATACCTCAAGCTCTATCAGAAGCTTGCGGGAGGCTGAAGTCTACCCATTACCATCACCTGACGCCACGTCAATTCCACCACCCGCCTCAATTCGCCTTCGAATCTCATGTAGCCGCTGTGCCGTGAGTTCTCACCGCTCCTCAGCATTCGTGCAGAATCCGCCTCAACGCGCTCAGGTTCACTACATCCTCTCTGTTGTACTCCAGCAGCAGGTCCAGGGCCTCCCGGTCTCCCGCGCTTTTGTATTTCCACCAGAGCACTACTGCCTCGAATCCACCGATGCCTGTTAGTAGCCTCGGGATACCCAGTTGTTGCTCTACCGATTTGAAACCGCCATAGAGATTGTTCTCCCAACAGTCATACATCAGGTCGTGGTGGCGAAATTCAGTCTCCAGGTCCAGGTCCAGGCGGTCCCGTATGAAGGGGAGGTCGAAGCGCCTGCCATTATAGGTGAAAATGGTATCTGCTCCGTCCAGTGCTTTGAGGAGGTTCTCTCTGGTTATCTCCTCGCCCACCAGTTGCACAAACCTGGGGGCATCGTGCGTAACCATATAGATGCCGATCACCGTTATGTCGTCAAGATACGGAGATAGGCCGGTAGTCTCGATATCCAGGTAGGCTTCAGCCATTGGCAGCACACCCGTAACTTGGCAATATTACCTCCAAACTAAAGCCCCCCAAAGCAGCATTCAACTCAGATTATAAACCTTCCCTGGCTTTGCGAACAGGGAACCCGACCATTGGTTTCGTTCACTTTTCGTTGTTTCATCTAGCTTTTTGAAGGTAACTATCTCATGTGACATATAGACCTCGATTTCACCATGTGGCTTCCTCATGAAGTTACGATATCTTCAAATCGGTGCAATTCAAATTCAAAGGATTTTGACATTGTTCCCTCTTTCATTGATGGATGTGAACTAATTCTAAATTGGATTTTCCATTTTGGTTTGATGATAAGATTATCCTGTAGCGTCACCCCAGGAATAACCAAATATGTGTGCTCAGAGTCAACA
>JBGOWL010000127.1:0-5344 GCA_041478585.1 Dehalococcoidia bacterium
CGAGCTTGTTGCCATTTTGAATTCTCTATCACCATAGATCTTGGAGAATCTTGTCTGCCATTTTTCTTTTAGAGCTTTATCCTGCATCAATAATTTCTTTTTATACATACAAATCCTCCACTATTAACGCGCATGCCGTCAAATCCTGATAGCGATGTCGTAGGCCTCTCGAATTGCATCCAATGCGGTTCTCGGCTCTACACAATCTCCAATGCCGTAAACTTCAAGTGCCTTCGCCTTTAGCTCCTCCAAAAGTTTATCATTGCTTCTATGACCAACAGCGATTACGACAGTATCTGCTTCAATTAATTTATCTTCACCATCAATTTTTACCATGACTCCCTTATCTGTTATTCGCTCAACTTTGGCACTGCTGACCATCGAAATACCGAGTTCCCTCAGTGTCCTCATAATGGTCCATCTGGTGCTAATCCCTATGCCTCGGCCCAGCTTGGGAAGCATTTCTACAATAGTAACATTCTTGGTACCCTTCCTGTTCAGTGAGAGCATGGTGTCCAGGTCAACCGCTCCCACTCCAGCCAGGAAGAAACATGTCTCAGCATCTACCGTCCCTTTTTTTGCCAGGTATATTGCTACATCACAGCCCACGCCACTACCTCCCACGATTACCACCCTCTTGCCCGTCTTCACGTTTCCGGTTAAGACATCCCCTGCAGTAACCGTATTATCCCTGCCAACCCCAGGAATGTTAGGGACCACCGGATTAGACCCGGTCGCGACTATTACCACATCGGGTTTCTCCTCTTTAATCAAACCTGCTGTAACCTCTACCCCAAACCTGATATCAACACCAAGCTTCTTAACCTGAGTGATCAAGTAATTCACTAGGCTGCTAATCTCTTCTCTACCCGGAATAATGGAGGCAAGATTCAGCCATCCACCTAGCTTCTGGCTTTTCTCGTACAGACTCACCTTATGCCCTCTTGAAGCCGCAACTCTCGCCGCCTCCATCCCTCCTGGGCCACCGCCTACAACCATGACCTTTTTGGGCCTCTTCGTTTTTGTGATTCTGCACTCATCTTCCCTGCCAACAGCAGCATTACCCATGCAGGTTACAGGTCTGTCGAGTATCGCAACGTCAAAACAACCCTGGCCGCAAGCTATGCAAGGTCTGATATCATCAAAGCGATTCTCTCTGGCTTTGTTGGGGAGTTCGGGATCGGCAATAAGGGCTCTTCCCATCCCAGCAAAATCGGTCACACCATCTTCAATCAGCCTATTTGCAAGTATTGGATCATTGATTCTGCCGGTTGCTATAACCGGCACATTGACCGCTTCCCTTACAGCTCGAGCAGTATACGTGAACGCCCCTCTGGGAACCGACATCGCTATCTGTGGCACGGGTGCCTCATGCCAGGACAGGTTGACATTTATTGCATCGGCACCTATCTTCTCCAGTTCCCGAGCAATCCGCACTGCTTCAGCTAAACCATTTCCCCCTTCCATAAGCTCATCACCAACTATCCTGTATGATAATGGGTAGTCATTGCCTACTTTGCCTCTAACAGACTCATTCACCTCAAGTAGAAACCTTATCCTGTTCTTCAGTTCACCACCATACTTGTCAGTACGTTTGTTGGTGATAGGGGAAAGAAACTGGTTAATCAGAGTATTGGTGGAAGCAACTACCTCAATTCCATCAAACGATGCTTCTTTAGTCCGTCTTGCAGCTTCACCAAACTTATCAACAACTTTGTGAATCTCAGCGATAGTTAATTCCCTTGGTGGCATATCGCTCTTACGAGTAGTAATGACAGAGCAAGACACTGGTTGTTGCCCGGTCAGCTTTGGGAGGGCTGTTCCGCCCTGATGGCTGAGTTGCAGAAATACCCTGCTGCCATAAACTTTGCAGGCTTCAGCTACTTCTTTCAATCCCGGAACATACTTGTCATCATAGATATCAAGGGATAGACCCTGTCCCTTGCCAGCCATGTCAACATAGGCCATTCCTATAATCAACAGACCTGCCCCACCCTTCGCTCGCTCAATATAGAAGTTCTTCAGCCGATCAGTAGAGAATCCATCTTCCGTTGCAAAGGCAAGGTGCATAGCTAACATTACAATCCGGTTGTTGATTTCAATTGAACCTATTCGACCAGGACTGAATAGATGCTTCAGCATTTATTTTGATGTCTCCTTATCCTCAACAACTAAAGTTTTGGTAAATAGCTTGTCCTTGCACAGTCTGGCAATAGTAAGAGGTCTCCAGATACACTTGCATCCTGAGGTTATCCAAGTATCAGAGCTTATAGATGCGCCCTTTATAGTATAGTGCAGCCAAGCTATCTTGGCAATTCGCAGCATTGACAGGCCGCAAAGCTAATTCTATACTAATACTATGTGGGCAAGATCACTCCCGGCGGTCTAACATCATTATCGATGGGGTGTTAAAGTTATGATAAAGGTAAGGGTACACGGAAGAGGTGGTGAGGGCGCAGTAACGTTTGCGCAGATCCTGTGTGCATCTGTCAGATTCGATGGCAAGTTTGGCCTGTCCTGTATGAGTCCTGCCGCCGAGAGGAGAGGAGCGCCAGTAGAAGCTTTCGCCAGGATAGGAGACAAGCGTATCGCGGAACGTGGAAACATAGCAAAGCCTGATATTGTCACGGTCCTGAATCCTGCGCTTACGCGAATCGTCAATGTTGAAGCAGGTATGAACGAGGGCGGCAAGCTGATAATCAACGCACGCAACGATCCGGGGCTGTCACACGCGACAGTCTATCTTGACGCCACTTCAATTGCATTGAGGATACTAGGGGTTCCCATTACCAATACTGTAATGCTGGGAGCCTTTGCCGCTGCTACTGGTCTTGTCACATTGGAATCCTTGGAAAAAGGTACACGGCTGCTACTTAGCTCCAGATTCTCAGAAGAGAAGCTGCAGCGCAATCTTGAGGCAATTAGGACTGGATATGAAGAGGTGAAAGTTGGATAAGGCATACATTAGGGGAGCCAATGTCCACGCTGCTGGAACAATTGCCCTCGTCAACAAGACCGGAACTTGGAGAGTGCATGACCCGGTTGTAGATAACTCAAAATGCATCGGGTGTAAAATCTGTTCGCAGTACTGCCCCGATGATTGCATCGTTCGGCTCGACGTAGATAAGTCTGCACCGAAAGATACCCCGCGCATCGAAATAGACATGGAATATTGCAAAGGATGCGGCATCTGCGCCTATGAATGTCCTAAAGGGGCAATCCAGATGGTCATATGTGAGGCATAAACTATGGAAATGTTTCTTTCAGGAAATCAATGTATTGCTCACGGTGCCAAGCTAGCAAGGGTGGAGGTTATAAGTGCATATCCCATTACACCCGCCACTCCAGCCTCGGAAGAACTCTATGAGATGGTCACCCGAGGCGAGTTGGACGCTGAGATAGTCAATGCCGAGTCTGAGCTGGGCGCCATGGGCATCTGCACTGGCGCCGCAGTGGCGGGATGCAGGACTTTTAGTTGTACCTGTTCTCAGGGATTTGCCCTCATGCGGGAGATGCTATGGGCAGCCTCGGGAATGGCACTACCCGTTGTCCTGGCTCTTACCAGCCGCGAAATCGGAATCCCCCAGGGGCTGCTGAGCGATTATTCCGATGCGCTCTCGGAAAGGGATGCAAGCTATCTCCAGTTCTTCGTTGAGGACGGACAAGAGATCGTCGATTCTCTGATAATGGCCTACAAGATCAGCGAGAACGAAAAGGTATTGCTGCCATCCTTGGTGATATCTGAAGGTCATCGAATGAGCCACGCCTTCGAGACGGTGGATGTTCCTGAACAGGAACAGGTAGACAAGTTCCTCCCGAAGTACAACCCTAAGCACGTACTTGTCGACCCCAACTATCCCATAACCGGCGGCATACCAGTGATGTCACAGTATCCGTGGTTCAAGATGCAACAGTGCCAGGCAATGGAGAATGCCAAGCAGGTAATAAAAGACGTTTGCAAAGAGTACGCCGAGATGTTCGGCCGTCATTACGGTCTGGTGGAATCATACAAAACCGAAGATGCAGATGTGATTATGGTAAGCATGGGCAGTACAGTCGGCATTATTAGGGAGAAGGTAGACGAGTATCGGGAGAAAGGAATAAAAGTGGGCTTGCTGAAGCTGAGAGTTTTCAGACCGTTCCCCGAGGACGAAGTCAGGGAAGCTCTATTCAATGCCAGGAAGGTATTGGTGATCGAACGAGCCCCCTCGCCTGGAAGCCGGTATGGAATTGCCTGCATTGAAGTGAAGGCAGCTCTTCAGAAATCGCGGGCGGCCATATCCAACATCATCGTCAGTGGAAAGGACATCAGTGCCGAGGACATTGATGAGATGTTTGAGAGCTGGATGAACAGGGAGGACGAGTTTGTAGAGTGGTACAAGATGCCATACGACGAGCGGGCAGCAACCATGTCTGGCTATGATACTTACCAGAAGCTGCTGAGCGGTGAAAAAGTGGAGAGGAAGCTGGTCGAGGTGGGAGAGGACTGCCTTAGCAAGGGCTGCTCCTCGTGTGCCGGCTGCCTTAGTTTCGGCGTTATCAGGAAGGTTCTGAGTGTCTTTGGCAAGGACGCGGTGGCTGTCCACAATGGGGGTTGCCTCGGGACGTGTGCAACGCTTTTTCCTTTGACCGCATGGAAGATTCCCTCCTTCTTCTACACGTATAGCAATGCCGGAGCTACGATAAGCGGCATGGAAGTCGCCATGAAACGTAAGGGGATTGACGCGCATCTGATCGAGGTGGCCGGAGATGGTGCGATATTTGACATCGGCCTGCAAACATTCTCTGCTGCCCTGGAGAGAGGTCACCGAATAATCTACCTTTGCTATGATAATCAGGCCTATATGAATACCGGCGTCCAGAGTAGTGGGTCTACTCCATACGGAGCCAGGACCAAGACAGCACCAAAAGGCAAGCCGGGGAGAGTGAAGAACATTGCCCAGATCGTAGCGGCTCATGGGGATGTCTATATTGCAACTGCTTCCCCAGCCTATCCTGATGACCTATTGAAAAAGGCCAAGAAGGCAAAGAGTCTGAACAAGCCGTCCTTCATCCATGTGATCTGCCCGTGTCCTCCTGGATGGGAGTATGATCCTGAGTTGGGCATAAAGATTGCCCGACTTGGAGTTGAGACTGGGGCTGTGGTGTTATACGAATATGAAAATGGCGAGGTGACGGTCAATAAGGTACCTAAGAAGAGGAAGCCTGTCGAGGAGTACCTCATGAAACAGGGAAGGTTCTCTCACCTCACCAAGGCCCAGATAGCTCAAATCCAGGAAGAGGTTGACAGGGAGTTTGCCCGACTAACTTCAGGGAGACTATAGTAGAAAGAAGGAAATGCCAG
>JBGOWL010000093.1:0-6329 GCA_041478585.1 Dehalococcoidia bacterium
ATGGATCCTGCGGATTCTTCCTGCTATCCATTCTCTATTGTCGAAGAAACGGAGTGTCGGGTAGTGAAGTTGGCTGATCTCATATCGGCCGTGGTTGAGGATGTAAAGAAGGGAATTCCTGTGCCTTCGATATCAGCCAGGTTCCATCGAACGATGACCCAGATAATCGTCCAGATGTGTCGGCTCATAGCCAGTGAAAGAGGCATAAGACTGGTAGCCTTGAGTGGCGGTGTGTTTCAGAATAGGCTGCTTTCAAGGCTCACCCTTGAAGCTCTGCAGAAGGAAGGCTTTGAGGTACTCACTCACAGGTTGGTGCCATGTAATGACGGCGGAATTTCGCTGGGGCAGGCGGTGATCGCCAATTTTGCGGTATCCTGACCACATTTTGCAGATGGACGAAGCCAGCACAAGGGGCGTAACATATTCAGAGCACTAGGGGGTAGAAAAGGGGAAGACCATGTGCCTAGCCATACCAGCGCTGATAAAGTCGATTGATGGCAGTGAAGCCGAAGTCGAGATTGGTGGCATCAGTCGCCGAGCTAGTCTGATGCTCACCCCCGAGGCCAAGGTAGGGGACTACGTCCTACTGCATACCGGCTATGCCATCAATATCGTCGATCAAGAAGAGGCTGAGGCAACCCTGAGCCTTCTGGAAGAGATGGCAGAGGCGGCTGACGAGGACTAAGGAATGAGATTCATTGATGAGTTCCGTAGCTCTGAGCTGGCCCAGGGGTTGGTTCGCGGCATTAGTCGTCATTCCACCAGGAGGGCTCGCCTTATGGAGTTCTGCGGTGGGCACACCGTGACCATCATGAAGCACGGCATCCGCCAGCTTCTCCCTCCTACAATCGAGATGCTCTCTGGCCCGGGCTGTCCTGTTTGCGTTACGGACAATGCCGATCTCGACAAGGCCATTGCACTGGCGGGGATCCCGGGCGTGATCCTTACCACGTTTGGAGACATGCTGAAGGTTCCTGGCAGCCGCACCAGTCTTCAGGAAGCCAGAGCTGATGGTGCTGACGTCCGCATTGTTTACTCCACCCTGGATGCCCTTCAGATAGCCAGGGAGAACCCAGCGAGATCAGTCGTCTTCCTGGGAATCGGATTTGAGACTACTGCTCCCACCGTTGCCGCCTCAGTTGTTCAGGCGGATCAGGAAAGAATATGCAACTACCGCGTGCTTTCTTTACATAAATTATGCCCTCCGGTGATAAAGGCGCTTCTTGACTCGGGAGAGGTCAGGCTCGACGGACTGGTGTGCCCGGGGCACGTAAGTGCTGTGATAGGATCAAGATCCTGGGAGTTCATATCCCGCGATTATGGCATACCCTGTGTCGTTTCCGGATTTGAACCACTGGATGTTCTTCAATGTGTTTACATGCTGGTGTCGCAAGTTGAGAGATCAGAGTCCAGGGTTGAAATCGCCTATCGGCGCGGTGTACGTCCGGAGGGAAATCAGCGGGCTTTGGAGCTCATGAACCAGGTATTCGAGACCGGCCCTGCTCGGTGGCGGGGTATGGGTCAGGTCCCTGCCAGTGGTCTTAGGCTGAACAAGGCCTACCAGCGCTACGATGCCGAGCTGGCCTTTGATTTCGACCCCGGCCCTACTTTGGAGCCAGAGGGTTGTATCTGTGGTGAGATACTCAGGGCGATAAAGACGCCCAGGGACTGCCAACTGTTCGGCAAGGTTTGCACCCCTGCCAGTCCGGTTGGGCCCTGTATGGTCTCCTCTGAAGGAAGCTGCGCGGCTTACTACCTCTACGGAGCTGCCGAGTGAGTGACAAGATCATCATGGCCCATGGCAGCGGTGGGAAGTTGGCCCATGAGCTGATAGAGAAGACCTTCCTCGAGGCTCTTTCCAATCCTCTTCTGGCCAAGCTGGATGACTCGGCTGTCTTTGACTTCAAAGGCAGGTTGGCCTTCACCACCGATAGCTATGTGGTCAAGCCCATCTTCTTCCCCGGCGGCGATATCGGCAGGCTGGCTGTGTGCGGCACCATAAATGACCTGGCTATGTCCGGTGCTGTCCCTCTCTACTTGAGCCTGGCTTTCATTATCGAAGAGGGTCTTCCCCGGGAAGACCTGATGCGGATACTAACCTCAATAAAGGCAACATCCAGAGAGGCCGGGGTTCAGATTGTTACCGGAGATACCAAAGTAGTCGATCGGGGCAGTGCTGACAAGCTGTTCATCAATACCGCTGGGGTGGGCCTGGTTCCCAAGGGTGTGAGCATATCGGGTTCAAACGCCAGGCCTGGAGATAAGGTGATTCTGAGCGGGACCATAGGAGATCATGGCATTGCCGTGCTCAGCCAGCGAGAAGGGCTCAGCTTCTCCACTGCGCTCAAAAGCGATTGTGCTCCTCTGAATGGACTGGTGGCTGAAATGATCGAAGCTAGCTCTCGAATTCACGTCATGCGCGATCCTACCCGCGGAGGCCTGGCTACCACTCTCAATGAGCTCGCGGCGCAGTCGAAGGTGGGCATCAGAATAGAGGAAGAGAAGATACCGGTTCGCGATGAGGTCCGTGGCGCCTGTGAGATGCTGGGACTCGATCCATTGTATGTAGCTAACGAAGGTAAGCTGGTGGCGGTGGTTGCCCCTGAGGATGCGGAGGCTGTTCTGGAGAGGATGCGGCGGAATGTCTATGGAAAAGGGTCGTCCATAATCGGTGAGGTGCAGCAGGATCATCCTGGCAGGGTGGTGATGAAGACCAGGATTGGGGCATCACGGATAGTCGATATGCTGGTGGGTGACCCCCTACCCCGCATCTGCTGAGTCCGAATCCAATCTATCCCCCGGGCATTCTACCTGGCCAGTGCGTAGTCTGCCCCAAAACCCTGGGTAAGAATATAGAACAAATCAGCACCGCTGCGCAAGGCGGGAGGGTCGTTCATAGAAGTCCTGTCTGCCAACTGCCCTTGTTATCTTGCTGATCCAGGGAGAAGGATTCCTTGAACAGAGGCAGACCTGCTCCTGGCACTGAAAACTGCGTTGGGCGAGGATTCCGGATTCTTTGGCGGATTATGCGTTTGGCATACGATCTAGTACTTGCTATGGATGGAGTGAACTCAAAAAACATTACGCTGAGTTACGAAAGTAGGTACTAGTTGCTCTGTGCCTTACGTTACTGCGAGGACGGGAGGCTCCATGGCAGCAATGAAAACGGGGACTAGCTTGGGGTCGAACCTGCTCCCTGCACCACGTCTCAAATCATGTATGGCATCCTCCCACGACAAGGCCGTTTGACCATTCCGACCTGACGTCATAAGGGCAAAGGCGTCGGCCAGGGCCAGGATGCGAGCTTCCAGAGGAATGTCCTCACCTCTGAGGCCTTCCGGGTAACCGCTGCCATCGTAGTGTTCGTGATGGTATAAGATGGCAGGGACACAGGGACCCAAGCTGGGCACATTCGCCACGATCAAGGCTCCCAATCTGGGGTGAGCCTTGATCCCTTCAATTCCCTCTGGGATGACTGACTTCCCACCCGTTGTTGGCTGGTCACAGACAGCTACCTTGCCGATGTCGTGGAGCAGTGAAGATGCTGTCAGTCTTGATGTGGTGGCAGCCGGTAGTCCCAGAGCCTCCGCAAGACATAGAGCATAGCCCCTGACTGCATGCGCATGGACGTAGGTATGGTCATCCTTGGCATCGAGGATTGTCATCAGACCATATATAGACGCCAAGCTAGAGTTGCCAGTCTCCGTGCGGGAATTAGGTCCCGAGTCAAACGCCTCATCGTTCGGAAGACAGACACGGTTGCGACCGTTACGCTTGGCGCAGTAGAGCGCTCTGTCGGCTGCGGCGATCAGATCGCTGGGATCGGCACCATCGGCCGGGCACATAGCCAGGCCTATGCTGGAGGTGACGCCTGTCGATTCTGACTGCATACCATGGGCGATTGACTGACGCATGCGCTCCGCCACGTGGTTGGCACCCTCCATATCGACTTGGGGCAGAATAATAGCGAATTCGTCGCCGCCATATCGAAAGGCCTGGTCGCTGGTGCGGATGGAATTCCTAATCAGGTTGCTAACCTCTCTCAGCAGATCGTCGCCGGCGGGATGTCCGAAGATGTCGTTATAGACCTTGAATGAATCAAGGTCGAGCATGAGGAGTGAGAAGGTGCCGCCGTAGCGGGCGTGGCTGGCGGTTTCCTCCTTCAGCCTTTCATCAAAGTGGCGGCGGTTGAAGAGGCCGGTAAGGTCATCGATGCGGGCCTTTTCTCTGGCCTGGTTGTAAAGCTGGGAGTTTTCGATAGGCGCTGTGATATATGAAGCCAGTTGCTCGAGCAGTTTCACCTGCCTGATGCTGTAGGCCTCGGTTCGGTGGCTGGCGATGACCAGTGCCCCGATGCTCTTGCCGCCTGAAATCAGGGGCAAGTAGACAACAGAACGAATTCCCTGCTTGACGTGTTTATCCCCGGTGGAGAATCTCCGCTGTTTGGCCAAGTCAGGTTCGTAGAAGCTCTTCTGCTCTTTCATCACCCATTCCGTGCCTGTCCCAGATAGCGGTATCCTTTCATCGGTTTTCCAGGGCGTTGGCGTACTGCTTGATAGAGCCAGGAAGTGAAGTTCTTCGCCGTCAGCCAGCGAAATAGTGGCCCAGTCAACAGGAGCCACCTTTTGCAGTTCCTCTGAGAAGCGGTCGAAGGCCTCGCGAACGTCGATGCTGGAGTTCAGAACCGTCACCAGCCGATTGAAAACGATCAGGTCTTCCTCATTGACCAGCATCTTTTCTCGCAGGCTCTCTTTATCGATGCTGGCACTCATGTCGCTGAGGATTGCCTCGATCAGATCCGTTTCCTCCAGTGTGTATGAATCCCCTTTTTGCTTGGTTCCGAGAGCCACGATAGCTACCAGCCTGTCCTCACGGAAGACTGGGAAGAGAATCTCCACCTGGGCATCCCAGGAATCCCCTTCTTTACCGCTGAGCGTGCTGGCAAATCTGGGTAGCGTGGTCATTTCCCTTCGGGATAGCGAACGTCGCTCACTTCTAAGCCAGAGGAGCAGACGGCTTTTCTGCCCCAGGCTGAAAGGTAGCACTGGCTCCTTCTTGTTTGAAGCGTAGGTGCTTCGCACTCCAAAGCCTTCATCTTGAGTATTCGGCAATAGTAGCCAGGCTCCATGACTGTCAGTCGCTTGTGAAAGGAGAGGCAATAGCTGATTGGCAAAACTATCCATGTCATCAATGACAGGCGTATTGGAGAACAGCTCGGACAACTTCTGGCGGTATTCGTATCTCTTGCCTACGAATATCTCCTCAACTGCTCGGCGAGACAAGGGATTCATGAGGTAGACGAATGCAATGGACCCATAAGCGACGCCGACGCCTGCTATGGCGAGGCTTGGCGTTAGTTCAAAATGGAGAACGAGAGAGGCCAGCCAGAGGATGAGCACAGCCATAAGCCCGGCTGTGATGCTCACCCAGAAGAACGCCAGGGCACGGCGCAGGGCCACGCCGACATCCAGGAGACGATGGGCTGCCATGGCATATATCAGGATAAGAGCGACCGCCAGATTGCCGATGTGGGGCATTGCGTATTCAGTACCGAGAGGGGTAAATGTGGCCAGAATAAGGGTACCCCCGACGAGAGTAGCAGCCATCAAGTAGGTCAGTTGGTTTCGGTCTGCGGGTTGGACCGAAGCCTTCCACTTCCGCAAAAGCAGGTGCAAATCGTGGACTATCAGGGCCAGCGTGAAGATGGCAATCGGCACTATCCCGATACCATACCGGACGATGGTGACATTATGATCGATCTCGATACTCCGAGGAATGTAGCCTGAGATTGCCAACCCCACGGTGGCCGCCAGCGGGAGATAGGCTAGCAGTTCCTTACGGGTCTGTTGGGCAACGTAGGAACGCAGAATCAGGTGGTACTGCACCACCATCCAGATTGCCAGACAGATGATGCTCTTAACCAGGATCAGATCGTGATCTGGCAGATAACCGCTGCGAAGAGCGAAGTCGCACAGGCTCCAAATCATGGCAGGAATAACGTAGAAAAGGAAAAGAGCACCCCGTCCCCCTTCGGGTCGATGAAGCAGCAAGACGATGAGCAGAGCCGCAAGAGCAATGGCCGCAAGGAGAGGGACTACAGCATAGTTACTCATCGGGCCTGCCCTGTCTCCAAGTTTGACTTCGACATACGTTCATCCTGTCTCACCAGCATTGCTCACACATTCGGCGGACTCCTTGTCGTCTGACTGGAGGCTGGCTTTGGAATAGCGATGCCGGACTGCCGAGGCATGCCGTTGCAGACGCCGTGGGGTTCGCTTGACATTCCCTGTTTTGCGACTGATATCTGCTTGGGTGATTCTGTAAGTCAG
>JBGOWL010000031.1:0-10110 GCA_041478585.1 Dehalococcoidia bacterium
CAAAGGGAGGGTGGCAGGTGAAGAAACCGTGACCAAAGTCGCCGGCCATATGGCCACTCTCAACAAGGTAGCCTCCGAGGCGATGCAGGAAATCGGGGTCAATGCCTGTACCGATATCACAGGTTTTGGCCTTCTGGGACATGCCTGTGAAATGATCCAGGACAGTGAGATCGGTATGAAGATTCGCACTGCTTCTGTCCCCGTGTTTGCTGAGGCCATAGAGTTTGCCCAGATGGGAATGATCCCTGGAGGCACATACCGTAACAAGGAGTTCCGTTCCAGCATGGTTAAGATGGCAACTGAAGTCCCAGAATATGTGCAAGACGTCCTCTTCGATCCACAGACTTCCGGTGGTTTGTTCATCGCGGTCAGCGCTGCCAAAGCAAACCTGTTGCTTTCCAGATTGCACGAAGCTGGTGTGGTTGAGGCTAGAATTGTTGGAGAGGTAGTAGGGCAACCCAAGGAGATGATCATCATAGAAGGGTAGGGTATGTTTGTTCTTGGCACGGCTGGCCACGTAGACCATGGCAAATCCCGCCTGGTTGAGGCGCTAACCGGTATCGACCCCGACCGCCTGACCGAAGAGAAAGAGCGGGGCATGACCATCGACCTCGGCTTTGCCTGGTTGAAGTTGCCCAGTGGTCGAGAAGTGAGCATCGTCGATGTTCCAGGGCATGAGAGGTTCATCAAGAATATGTTGGCTGGGGTGGGGGGTATCGACCTGGCCCTGCTGGTCATTGCTGCCGATGAGGGTGTGATGCCTCAGACGAGGGAGCATCTGGCCATCCTCGACCTGCTTCGTCTGGAAAAGGGGATTGTCGTTATCACCAAGAAGGATCTGGTAGATCAGGAACTACTGGAGTTGGTCACCATGGAGGTCAAAGAGGTCATAGCTGGCACTGCTCTGGCTCCAGCCCCCATCATCGGCGTGTCTGCGGTAACCGGAGAAGGTCTGCCTGAACTTGTGGCTACCATTGATCGTCTTCTGGACGCCACCCAACCCAAAAGGGACGTCGGCAGACCGCGGCTTCCCATTGACCGGGTATTCACTATCGCCGGCTTCGGCACTGTAGTGACAGGGACGCTTGTGGATGGAAACCTCACGGTGGGACAGGAGGTAGAAATACTCCCGTCTCGCTTCAAGGCACGCCTGCGCGGGCTCCAGACCCACAAAAGGAAAGTGGAAACCGCTTCCCCCGGAAGCAGAGTGGCAGCTAACCTGTCTGGCCTGTCCACGGCTCAACTGGAGCGCGGTGATGTATTGACCACCCCTGACTGGTTGCGCCCTACAAAAGTAGTGGATGTCAAGATACAGCTACTTCCCAGGGTGACTCACCCCCTGAGACATAACGCCGAGATCACCTTCCATAGCAATGCCCTTGAGGCAATCGGAAAGGTGCGATTGCTGGAAAAAGAAAAGCTTGAACCCGGGGATAAGAGTTGGGCACAGATAGCCCTCTCTCGTCCGGTGGCTGTGGTCAAGGGTGACCTCTTCGTCATCCGCTCATCTAAGGACACTCTGGGTGGCGGCGAGATTGTGGATGCCTATCCAAGACGCCACCGCCGCTTTCAGGCGAGCACCATTCAGGGACTGGCCGCGAGGGAGAAGGGCGGGCCTAACGATCTGCTACTGGCAACCCTGGAGGCCCAAGAGCCTCTGGCGATGGGTGAGCTACTGACCCGTTCTAGCCTATCTCAATCCGAAGTAGAGCAGGCTATAGAATCCTTGCTTTTTGAGAGTAAGCTGGTGATGCTTGGCGACAAAGGGTCTCATGCGCTGCTCTTTTCGTCTACGGGTTGGCGGCGTCTGACAGACAAGGTAACGCGAGCAGTGGGGCGTTACCATCAGCAGTTCCCTCTCCGTTCAGGTATGCCCAAAGAGGAGCTGAAGAGCAAGCTGACGATCCCCCCTGGCTCATTCCCTGCGGCAGTGCAGCAACTTGTGCGGGACGGTGCGCTGGCGGAGACTGGCAAACTCGTTTATCTGCCTTCTCATCGGATAGAGCTGAAAAAAGGGCAGCAGGCTGCCGTAGATGCTTTCCTCAGGCCTTTGACCCAAAACCCCTATTCCCCGCCCAGCGAGACAACCATGGATCAGGAACTGCTCGACCTGCTGATCGAGCAACGGAAGGTAGTGAAGGTAGCCGAGAATGTCATCTTTGCCGCCTCGGCCTATGATGAAATGGTGGAACGTGTTATCGCCCACGTCAAATCACACGGCAAGATAACGGTGGCGGAAGTGCGCGATCTCTTTCAAACCAGCCGCAAGTACGCCCTGGCTCTGATGGAACACCTTGATGAGCAGAAAATCACCCGCCGTGTTGGCGACGAACGGGTGCTGAGATAGACGCGACGCGGGCTTCGCAGAGGAGCTCAGCCCTGGCCCGTCAGCTGTACAGAGCTAAGCCCGGAGTAGATAGGGCCACCAGGGGTCAACTGGCTCTTCATCAACCTGAGGGCATCAACCTCGAAGGATGGGCTGACTTCAAACTTCACAGACTCAGCCCATTGGCCAAATCTTCGCCTATCTTCAGGGGATACGCGGTCCCTGAGCCTTCCCAGGGTCAGATGCGGGCTGAAAGCCCGGGACTCAGGTGGAAAACCCAGTGGAGACAGGGCAGCCTCCAACTCCTTCTGCAACGCAGCTAACCTGCCTATTTCGCCCCCGATCCCCACCCAGATGACCTGCGGCCGCTGCCAATTGGGGAAGGCGCCTGCCCCCCTAACTTGCAGGGGAAACGGCGATGCTGGTTGGGCTATCCTGGTCATTGCTTCGACTATTTGCGGTATGGTGTCCAGGGCTACACTGCCCAGGAACTTGAGGGTAAGATGAATGCTCTCTGGATCAACCCACTTCACAAAGGGATGCCGTCTTGCCTTGAGGTTCTCCTCCATTGCAGTAAGCTCGGCCTTTATCTCTTGCGGGAGTTCAATAGCGATGAAACTGCGGACTAGCTCCATCCCAGCAGCCTCTGTGCGTTTCCCCCAAGGATCATGGCCTTTGCCTCTGCAGGCAGACCAACGGATTCAATCTGGGTCAGTACCCTCCTGGGCGATGTCAGTGGATTGTCACTGCCCAGGAGTATCTTGTCTGCGCCAAGAATCTCGACGATGTGCTTGAAGATCTGAGGCTGGTAAAGGAAAGGCGTAGCAGCGGTATCGAAGAAGGTGTTGGTCAGGGCAGAAGCCACCTCCGGCATCAAAGCGTAGAAGGGTAGGCCGCCACCCCAGTGAGCACAGACAACGGTAAGTTCAGGGAAAGTCGAGATAAAGCGATATAGAACATCCGGCGTAATCTTGCCCTTCCCCGGGTATTGATGCCCTACAGGCTCTGAGGCATGAGTGAGGAAGATCAAGCTGTGTTTCCTGGCCACTTCGACAACGGGCCCCATCACCTCTTTGTCTGTCAAGTCGAAGCCCTGAGTATCTGACCTCATCTCTCCAATCCCCTTCGCCCCACCCCGGACACAGCGTTCCAGTTCCACTATTGCTGCCCCCCCGACCTTCGGCTGTATAGCGCAGAAGGGAATCAGACGCTTTGGGTAGCGTGCTGCTGCATCGAGAATATAGTCGTTGGTTCGAACACAGGCCTCATGACTTGTCCAGCCTGCATTCAGTATCACTGACAAATCGACCCCGGAATTATCCATGCTGGAGATAAGGTCTTCGGCGGTGGCAATTTTGGCCTTAGGAGAGGAATAGAGCTCAGAGAACAGGACGTCATCGCGCAGGTAGTCCTGGCGTCTGGCCCTCATTTCAGGTGGGAAGATATGAGTATGGAAGTCAACTATCACGTTGCAGAGATTATATCATCATCCCAGAATGGTTTCGATCTACGGCGGTTGATAAAGCGGAGCAATTGCCGATGGCTGGGAAGGCTCAGAGAGACAGCACTCGATCAGGGATGCATTACCCAGGGTGTGTGTAAAATCATGCGCCCAGGGAGGCCCTAAATGGTACACTATTGGGGAAGGCCATGGCGAGAACCGCATTGCAGTCAAATGTCAGGCCATCCATAGTCTGGATCATGGGCAATGATGATAGTTGGCTACTGTGCTGACTGTCGAAGGGAATATGAAAGGATGGACAATGAGAATACTCAGGAAGCTTTTTGAGCCTATCAAAATCGCCGACGTGCAGGTCAAGAACCGGATTGCCATGTCTCCGATGGGACTGGGACGAGCTACCAAGGATGGCCAAGTCACTGACGGCATGGTCGATTTCTACATCGAGAGAGCAAAGGGTGGGGCAGGGCTGATCTATGTTGTCTGCGGATACAACGATTTTTGTGTATACCTGCCAAATATCCCAGCCCTGGATGATGACAGGTTTCTCCCCGGGCTAAAGAGGCTGACCGAAGCGATGCATGAGCACGGTGCCATGGTCTTTGGGCAACTGATGAACATGGGATCATCATGTTTTTCCACTGCAGACGGTGGCCCGCCGGCAGCGCCCTCGGCAATCCGCAACACACTCACTCGCGTAATGCCCCGCGAAATGACAACGGCAGAGGTCAAGCTGCTTATTCAGCATTTCGGTGAAGGAGCCTGGAGAGCCAAAGAGGGCGGCTTCGATGGGGTAGAGCTTGTGGGCAATGGCGGCTACTTGATGAACCAGTTCCTCTCGCCGCTGACCAACACGCGCAGCGACGAGTATGGCGGAGATTTCGAGAGGCGGATGAGGTTTCCCATGGAAGTAGTCAAGGAGATAAGGGCCAGAGTCGGCCCCGGTTTCCCTATTTCCTATCGCGCCTCCGGTGATGAGTTCATGAAGGGAGGCAACCGGCAGGAGGAAATGAAGACCATCGCGAAAGCCCTTGAGAAAGCTGGCGTTGATCTGGTCAATGTGACCGCCGGATGGCATCAATCCTTTCTCCCCTTAGCCTCAATGGACGTTCCCCGGGGTGCTTACGTTTACCTGGCTGAGGGAATCAAACAAGTAGTCAAAGTACCGGTGATCGCCTGCAACCGTATCAACAATCCCTTCCTGGCCGAGCAGATCCTGGTAAACAACCAGGCCGACATGGTAGGGATGGGCCGACCTTTCTTGACTGATCCCGAATGGCCCAAGAAGGCAGCCGAAGGACGCTATGATGAGATCCGACAGTGTACTGCGTGCGACCAGCGCTGCCTTGATGCTGTCTTCGCGATGGAAGAGATCACCTGCACCTTCAATCCGGCCGCTGGAAGAGAAAGAGAGTATGTGCTCATCCGTGCCGACAAACCCAAGAAGGTGTTGGTGATTGGCGGTGGGCCAGCCGGCATGGAGGCTGCTCGCACGCTGGCGCAAAGAGGCCACCAGGTGACCCTGTTCGAGAAGTCGTACAAGCTCGGCGGTCAGTTGAACCTGGCTGCTGTGCCGCCCGGGCGAGGTGAGTTTGCCAGCGCTGTCAATCATCTCTCCAAGGAACTGTACAGAGTCGGAGTCAAGGTGGAGTTGGGCAAAGAGGCTGATGTGGATGCTGTAAAGAAGCAGAAGCCTGACGTGGCGGTGGTGGCTACCGGCGCTACGCCTCTACGGCCCAATATTCCAGGGATTGACGGCAGCAACGTGGTCTGGGCCTGGGATGTCCTGGAGCAGAGGGCGGCGTTGGGGAAGCGAGTGGTGGTGATCGGGGGTGGGGCGGTGGGCATGGAGACAGCGCTGTTTGTCGCCAAGCAGGGTCCCATGTCGGCAGAATCTGCAGTATTCCTGGCTCTAGGGGGAGGCTTAGATGCTGAGACTGCTGTCCAGATGACACGCAAGGGCCCCGAGGTTACCATACTGGAGATGCTGGATCGCATCGGTCAGGACATGGGTCCTACCACCAGAGCCTCAGTGAGATTCGCCCTTCGCTTGCACAACGTGAAGGTCATTACCAAGGCGACTGCCCGTCGCATCACAGGGGCGGGTGTAGTGTATGAACGCGAAGGCAAAGAGGAGTTGGCCGAGGCAGATGCCGTGGTTATTGCGATGGGGTCGAAATCCGAGAGCATTCTGTTCGAGGCACTTCAGGGCAGGGTGACTGAGGTCTATCAGGTCGGGGATTGCGTTAAGGCAAGGACTGCCTGCGAGGCCATTGAAGAAGCTGCTCTGATCGGGCGGAAGATATAGGTGAAGGATGAACCCTAAAGCTGCCCTTTTTTGTATTCCTCCAGTATTTCCAGCCACCAGGAGTAGAGCGCCGGATCATGCTCTACCCACTTCAGTTGCTCCTCGGTGGCCTTGCCTACAATCCTGCCTGGCACCCCAGCTACAAAGGAGCCGTCGGGAACCTTCATACCCTGGCCAACAACTGACCCTGCAGCGATAATGCAACGGTCGCCAATCTCTGAATCGTGAAGAACGGTGGCATTCATGCCGATGAGCACTTTGCTGCCAATCCTTCGCGAGTTAATCACCGCACCATGTCCCAGCGTCACACCATCGCCAATGTCTAGCCCGGACGGAGCGCCGTGTATCACTACATTGTCCTCGATCAGAACATAACTGCCGATCCTTATAGGCCCAAAATCACCCCTAACAACGGCCCCTGGGAAAGCGGCGCATCTCTCCCCTATCTCCACATCCCCGATTATGTAGGCGGCCTCACTGACGAAGGCAGACTCGGCTATCTTGGGAACCTTATTCCCCAGGGCTCTTATCATATGCTGCACCTCCGAGACATCTACGAATAATAAGGAGTTTACCGCCCACGGTCAACCTTGACTTGATTAACTCGGCCTGCTCCAGTAATCTAATGCTAACCGAATATACAAAAGGGAGGCGAGCGAAGTGAAGAGGGAATTGATGGATATCCTGGCCTGTCCTCTGTGCAAAGGAGATTTGCAGCTCACCGTTGTCAAAGAGGATACGAGGGAGATAGTTACCGGCTCGCTTTACTGTGCTAAGTGCAAGGAGACCTACCCCATTGAGGACGCTATTCCCAATCTCCTCCCACCGGAATTGAGAGACTAGCCAAGGCTATTCTCCTTCAGGGAAGTAGGTCACGCTGCTATGTGGAGATTCCCATACCTGGATGCTGGAGAGAGAGAAGCCTGTTCCTTTTAGGATGGGCTGAAGTTCTGTGAAAATTGTGGAGGCGATATTTTCTGAGGAAGGGTTGATCTTGTCAAAGGGCGGCGTGTCATTGAGACAAACGTGATCAAACCTGCCAACCACCTGCCCCAGCTGCTGCCTGAGCCTGGTGAAATCATAGGCCATGCCGATATCGTCTGTTTCCTTCGCTCTTACTCGGGCCACCACCCGAAAACGATGCCCGTGAACATTCTCACACTTGCCCTGATAGCCTCTTAGATAGTGGGCGGCATCGAACTCTTGCTCAACAGCAACCTCATACATTCCTGGCCTCCTTCCACTTGGTCACCCCTTCTATCATCCCCAGTTCTCTCAGCATCTCCGTGACTGTTCTGCCGCTCACCGGATGGACCAGTTCGGAGGCGATCTCTGTCAGAGGAACCAGGACAAAAGCCCTCTCCTCCAAGCGAGGATGAGGGATATTCAGTTGGGTAGATTTGACTGTCCTATCAGCATAGAAGAGGATGTCTATGTCTATTATTCGGGGGGTGTTGGGGAAAGTGTTTTTTTTCCTGCCCAGGGCGGCCTCAATTTTTTTCCCGGCGGAGAGCAGTTCCTCCGGAGCAAGAGTGGTGGTTGCCTCACAGACAGCGTTGAGAAATCGAGGTTGCTGGCTATAGCCCACAGGTTCGGTTTCATAATAGGATGAGACCTTCTCCACGTGCAGCCAATGAGACAGCATCTCGATTGCTCTTGAGATGTTCTGCTCCCTGTCGCCCAGATTGGATCCCAGGCCCAAGTAAACCGTCACCGGGCTGTCTTCTGGTCTTTCGATGGACATCTTCCTCTAATGATGGCATCGCTCATCTGGCATACCCTGGCCATTTGCTCTACGTCATGTACCCGTACGATATCGGCGCCCCTGGCAATACTGATGGCTACGGTGGCTGCTGTGCCCTCGATCCGCTGATCGGGCGGCAGATTGAGTACCAGGCCAATCATCGACTTGCGAGAGGTACCTATCAGGATGGGCCTCTCCAGGCACCTCAACTCATCCAATCGGCAGACAATCTCAAGATTCTGCTCCAGCGTTTTGCCGAAGCCCACGCCGGGATCAACGATGATATTCTCCCAGGCCAGACCCCGCTCCATGGCCAAGTTCATACTTGCTCCCAGATCAGAGATCACCTCAGGAATGATGTCCTGGCAGGCCTTGCCCCGCTGATTGCTCATCAGCACCAGGGGCACGTCCCATTCGGCGGCAAGATCAGCCAGGCGAGGATCGTGTTTCAGTCCCCAGATATCATTTATCATGCGTGCACCGGCCGAGAGGGCCTTCCGCGCCACTTCCCACTTGTAGGTATCAATGCTCAGGGGCAATGATACCTCGCTGGCCAGTCGCTCGATGACCGGAATCACCCGTCTCAGCTCATCGTCATCAGATACTGGAGCAGCGTTCGGCCGGGTCGACTCGCCGCCGATATCCAAGAGGTCAGCCCCTTCAGCAGCAAAGCGTTTGCCCTGTGCAACCGCAGCCTCAATATCCCGGCCTAACCCATCTCCTGAGAAGGAGTCCGGGGTGGTGTTGATGACGGCCATGATGTAGGTCCGCTCACCCCACTTGAAGCCCCTGTTCCCACAGCAGGTAATACCCATACTCGAAGTGCTCATTCAATCACCTTGGCCGGCGTTTCGGGAATATGTGCGATTATACTGTTATACCATCCTGATATGCAGGAGGCAATTGGCCAAACTTGACAGTGCAGTAACGGAATTGGAATAATTAAGATCGCCTGAAAGTTGTGGCTGAGACTTGGAAAGAAGCACGCGGCTGTTGTAGCAAAACGTTACTGAAATCACAGATTGATCCCAACGGAAAGGAAGGTTTACAGGATGGCTAAAGAAACGCCAAAGAAGAAGACGGTGAGACCGAAGGCTAAGGCAACAAGACAAACGCCAGTGAAGAAGACACCCGTGCCGAAAAAGAAGAAAGAGATGGATGACTATAGTGGCCCATTCATCCCTAACCTGACCTTCAACGACTTCTCCAAAGAATTCTTGTTGAAGCTAATGCTCATATGGCAGTACGGCTGGCTTCACATGACAGAAGCCTGGTATAACGCGGTCAAGCAAAGGTATGGCGTTGATGTAGCCAACGAATGTGAGACGCAGGCCTGGGAGACCATAGGAGAGCGAGTGAATCCGAGGTTTGCCAAGGTGGCCAACATCGAGCTCAAAACTGTGGTCGACTCTCTAAAATGCCTCCAGTTGCCTCTGGATAACACTACCGGTGGACTGTTCCCTGCCGAGGCGAAGATCATAAATCCGAACCACGTTATCTGGACTATTCCCAGGTGTCGCTCGCTGGAGTTTTTCGAGGCCAAGGAGCCGGAGAGGATCCATCACGTTTGTCACACAAACGAGAAGAAGATTATCGAGAGATATCTGGTCAATCGAAAGATAAAAGTGACGCCGCTCAAGCTGCCACCGCGGAAGAGTTCGGATGAGATCGCCTGCCAGTGGGAATTCAAGCTTGAGGAGTAACAGCGGAAGGAAATTCTAGAAAAAGGAGTTGGGTGAATGGCAAATCAGATAGGCAAAAGGTACTTCTGCGCCAAGTGTGGCTCGGAGTTCATCGTCACACGAGGGGGGCAAGGTACTCTTCACTGCTGTGGACAGCCGATGGAGATCAAGAAGTAGAGGAGGTTGCGAACTGACATGGCCAATACGCTAGGCAAGAGATATCGCTGCGAAGTGTGTAATACCGAAGTCCTTTGCACCAAGCAAGGTGCGGGCGCGGTTGTCTGCTGTGACAAAGAAATGGCAGAGCAGCAACCCAGGCCACTGCCTTCTTCGGACTAGGGGGACAAGGTCATGGCACACTATGCGTTAGCTTTGCCATAAACACCTGCTTCCAACGCGAGAGGCTGCATAGTTGCAGCCTCTCGCGTTGGAAGCAGGCGTTTATGGCAAAGCTAACGCATAGTGTGCCATAACCTTGTCCCCCTAGTCCGAAGAAGGCAGTGGCCTGGGTTGCTGCTCTGCCATTTCTTTGTCACAGCAGACAACCGCGCCCGCACCTTGCTTGGTGCAAAGGACTTCGGTATTACACAC
>JBGOWL010000089.1:0-6519 GCA_041478585.1 Dehalococcoidia bacterium
CGCCATGGTTGTTTGGGAAGAGAGGGAAACCAATAATGACACCGACTGATTGGGTGAAGTGGGGTGTTGCTGCTGAATTTGCGCCGCCAGGCCGTGATGAGGCACCCAGAAGGAAGCTCTACTGCATGTACTGCGAGATCGAGACGATGCATGAATGGCTTGAACCGGTAGGATGGTGGCAGTGCAGTGACTGCAAACACCTAAGGCGACCACATGGACTGTACTGCCCTAGGTGTAGGGAAGGGACGCTACACTTCCAATACTACGATGTTTGGAAGTGTAAGGTTTGCGGCCATGCCAAGAAGGAGGGTAATGGCGACTGAGGCAGAAACCCCTCCTCCTCACCCCACCAGAGCCTTGCAGAACCTCAGGCTGCCCCCTTTGTCTCCAAGCTGAGGTTGGTGATTGCCTCTTCAAGAGTCCTTCTTCGATTTCGAGTAGACAGCCAGATTGACGAGGTCCTCTTTTCGGGGGCGAAGAAGAATTTGAGCTGCAGCCGCAGTCCCGACGAAGACATACAGCCATAAGAAGTCCCCTTCCATGAGAAAAACGATCAGCCCGAAGATGCCTACGGACTCGCACAGGGCACTGACGATCACTATCATGGCCAGGTATGTCCCCATCAAGCGACTGATGCGGCTTCTTGGGTTGCCAGCGCCTCTGCGTATCACACAGGCCACGACCAACAAGCCCAGCGACATGACACTCAGCACATACCTGGGGGCCTGTGGAAGCCATGTCGGGTCGCTCGGTTCGACTTCTATCCCCACGGCAGCCTCTGATCCTATGATGTTTGCTATGATTACATAGACCACCAGAGCCACGAGCAGCGACCCCCATATGATGCGAATCGTTAACCATTGACGTTCAATTAGCCATCTTTCGTACTCGTCGAGGATGTGACTGGGATCAGACCACGGGAGTGCCATCGATGAGGTTCCCCTTTCTTTGTCCTTCGGGTGACCGCACACACAGTAGCCGAAGATGTGGTGCGAATTGTAGCTCGGGCGATCCAATCACGTCAACGAGAGCAGCATAGCACCCCATCAAGCCCATTGTATCCAAGCTGGGGCTGGGTGGTATTGGTATAATGTCCCAGCAGATCGCAGGTAGACTTGGAGTCCGCAAGGAGTGAGATGGCGAAGTACAGGGTGCACCGATTCAATATCAAGATGACGAGCGACCAAAGCAGGTTAGAGCAATTTCTGAACAGTTTGGAAGGAGAAGTCATCGCGATAGTCCCGAACGTTACGCTCGGGTTTTTCTGGGTTCATCGGGTGGACTTCCTTCTCATTGTGGAGAAGTTGGGCTGATTGGACTGTAGAGATTGACCTGTTGCCAATAGTCGTACCACTTCCTAAGTTACAGTTGCCAACCTTTGCGTTTCTAACACTCAGCGCGTTGTAGATCTTCACGGCGCTGTCAGACCTCACTGAAATCGTACCCTCCTTGGGCTCAACCGCAGAGGGGGAATGCCCTGTGTAATGAGTTATCAATACTTGACAAAATATACAGTATACTGTACTATAATGCAAGTAAACTTTACATGGAGGTTGGGAATGAGCAAGAGATGGTTTCGTATATGCGGTGCTGCGACCATTGTGGCGATGATGGGACTAATTGGCTGGTCTATAGCCATTGGAAACGCCCTGATACCAATACCCACAGTAATCGGGGGAGCAGGGCTGCTGTATCTCTGCAGGAGACTGGTAAAGGGTGTAGTAGAGGACGAGAGGAATTACAGGATTAGTGAGAAAGCATCAAGGTTCACAATGCAGGTCTTCGCATTCGTGGCGGCGATTGCAGGAACTACGTTGATAGCAATGAGTGGGGATGACTCCTCCATATCCGAGGAAATAGGTCTTACGCTGGCCTTCTCTGCCTGTGGTCTGCTGATGTTGTATCTCGTGGCATACACCTACCTCAGCAAGAGGAGCTAGAGTAATGAAGAACGCACTCAAAGTCTACAGGGCGATGCACGACCTAACGCAGGAAACACTTGCAGAGAAGCTAGGGGTAACAAGACAAACGGTACTCTCAATAGAGAAAGGGAAATACGACCCTTCCTTGGAACTCGCTTTCAAGATTGCGAACCTGTTCAAAGTCAGAATTGAAGATATTTTCTCCTACCGAACAGACGAGAGCACCAACTGACAATCCCGAACATGCCATCCACGGGCTAAGGGCTTGCTTGATTTTCATGGTGCTCACTCCACCAGCACCTTGTAAAACTTCAACGAATCCTCAAACGTGACCGATCTTGTGTATCTCTGCACCATCTCCAGTGACTCCCGCCTTCCGGGTTCCTCAGTGTCTAGAACAGTATTCTATAATGCAATCACTTCCCAATCACCCCAGGACGTCTCATAATCCTAAGTCATGATCAACACGACTGGAGAGAGCGAAACAAGAATAGTAGATTCGTCAGAAGTCATCATGGCAGTCTGCCCCCGCTGCAATGGCAAAGGCTTTGTACTATGCCCGGATTGCAGAGGGGCTGGTGGGGAACGCGATGCGTTCATGGTCCTCATTAGAGAATGCCATAGCTGTCTGCCGAGCAGGAAGGGATATGCTAGCTGTCCAAGGTGTCACGGAGGAGGGATGGCAGTCTGCGTCCGCTGCCATTCTGACCATCAGTAAGTAAGGGCACGGGTGGCCACGCTAGTCTGTCCCAGAATCATCACCCCAGCGGAGCTTTGTGGAACTTCAAGCTGTCCTCTTAGGACCGTAGGATAAGAGATGGCCTTGTTTGTAGCCCTGATGATATGGCTCTTCATCCTTCTGTGGTTTGGTTCCATGCTCTATCTGTTCATCAGAGAGGACTAGCCGAAGAAGCATCCCTCGATCACTGTAGCACCGCTTTCGTTCATTGCCTTGTGAGCTTCGGCAACCTCGAAATTCTGGAAGTCCCGTTCCCCCGGAATGGCACACCGCCTTCTTTCAAGCATGATTCCCTCGGGCATAGAATGGCTGAACTTCGTTCCATGGAAGACCCTTTTTCTTTACGGGACAAAGAAGCAGGGATTACAATGTAACGTTGAGATCACTCGTGTGAAAGGAAGGTGTTGCCGTGGACTTGACTCCGCAGCAAAAGGCGGTAATTGTCGTGGACATGCAGAAGGACAATGTCGGCGCGTTCTGTCGAGCGATTGTACCCAACATTCAGCTCCTCTTGAAGGAAGCCAGAGCCAAAGGCATTTCAGTCATCTTTGCGTGTGATAGCAGGTACCCGGACGACTTCATTTTCACCAAGAGTGGCCATCCAGTGCGCACTATCCGGGGGACTGAAGGCGTCGAGGTCATAGATGAGCTAGGCCCCGGGCCGACGGACTTGATAGTCGAAAAGAGGATGCTCAGTGCATTCTTTGCCACCGACCTCGATTTCACGCTGCGCCAGAAAGGTATCAGGACGCTCGTTGTAGCTGGTGTTGCCACCTGGGCCTGCGTTCTGAAAACTGCCTTTGATGCGGTTGAGATGGGGTATGAAGTGATCATCCCGGCGGATTGCTGTGCCTCGCCATCACCCGAGGACCACGAGTCTGCGTTGAAGGTGCTGGGACGATTGCGCATAGTGAAGCCATCGGTCAGGGATGTCATTGAGTCGCTCTGATAAGGAGATTCCCCCGATAGCGTTCAGAAGGTGTTCCCCTCTCGTTTGATCGCCTGAAGCTTGGGATTCTGCATGGGACTGCATCATGGAGAACGTGGCCTGAACAGCTTCACTCGGAGGCTGACTTGGTCGCTGTCGAGTAACAGGCCGTTCATTGTCGTCTGGCTGGCGATCTTCATCACCGTTGCCGGCATCGGCATGGTGAGTCCCCTTCTCCCGGTGTTCGCCAAGGACATGGGGGCCAGTGGTGTCTGGATAGGCCTTGCCTTCTCCGGCTTTGCCATTTCTCAGATCCCTCTCATGCTGGTTGTGGGCAGATTGTCCGACAGGTTTGGCAAGAAGCGGTTTCTCTGGCTTGGGCTTCTCACCTATGTCCTGGTTGCCGCCGGCTACATCTGGGCACCGGGCTTCCGGGAACTATTCCTCTTTCGTGTGCTTAGCGGAGTTGCCACGGCGTTGGTCATCCCTGTTGCCTATGCATACGTTGGCGAGCTGGCCCCGCTTGGCCGAGAGGGCAGATACATGGGCCTGCTTAATGCCGCCACCATAGCAGGCTTTGGCGCAGGACCCCTGCTCGGCGGTTTGGTCAACGATAGGTTTGGGATGGACGCCACCTTTCTCAGTATGTGTATCCTCAGCGCCATTGGCTTTGTTGTCGTTCTCCTCTTTCTGCCGGCGAAGCCATCCGCCCAGCAGTCTGTGCCATCCGACCAGCATGCAACTTCGTTTATCTCCTTACTCAAAGATGATAGCATGCGCGGGCTGGTTGCCTTTCAGCTATTGCTGGGCCTCAGCTATGGTGCAGTGCTGGCATTCCTGCCTGTCTTCATGACTGAGGTGAAAGATGCCACCGGGGTGCAGGTGGGGATAGTCCTCTCAGCAAGGTATGTTCTGAACGGTTCGCTCTCCTATCCCTTTGGCTGGCTGGCCGACCGCTCGAATCGAGTGCTTCTGGCCACCTCTGGCATACTGCTTATGGCGGTGGGCATTTTCTTCATTCCATCAGTTGGTGGTTTTGCCGCCCTGCTGTTGCTCCTCATGGCTATTGGGGTGTGCGAGGGTCTTGCCGTGCCTTCAGCCAACGCCATTGGTATTGACAAGGGCCGTGCCTTTGGAATGGGTTCAGTGATGGGACTGTCCAACATGGCGCTTGCATCGGCCATGCTGGTCAGCTCAGTGGTCGGAGGCACGATAGAGAGTTCCATCGGCATAAGCTGGGTCTTTCGCAGTGCGGCTCTGGCCTGCTTTGTCCTCGCCGTGGCGTTCCTGTTTCTCATCCGGAGGGGGATGCGTTCTACCGAAGATCGTAAGTTGCACCCTCCGACCTAGCTGCCGTTCGGAACTTCGTTGCCAGATCAGTCACTGCAGCAATGCACCGCATGACTCCAGCATTTGCATCCACGCTGATGTTCTGAGGTGATATAATGTCGCCGGATGGAGAGAAATAGCGACTTGACCAGAGGGGAAGAGCCTGGATATTGATAGGTTGAGCAAGAGCCTGCCCGCCTTGCTCGGTGCTTATGCTGCTGTCATTGAACAGGTCGGCTCTGAACCTGCAATGCACGTTCGCCATCATCCTGCCTCTGCCTCTGATCGCAGTTCGTCAAGCGTGCTTGGACGCTTCTTTGGGTCTGTGCTTTCTCCGCTGCGGGGGATACGAGCTTGGTGGTGGGGATTCTCCGTCCGGCCGATTGTCAGACTTTTCGTGGAAACCCATGTCAATGCCAGGACGACGGAAATCGGGCGATTTCTCAGGCCCCAGAGACTGAAGATGACAGAGGGATCAAGCCATGATGCCCGCCGGTTGGATGAATGCCTGAGGCTTCTCGGGTATGCGGAAGGCATGGTTGCAGGGTGGAGTCGGTCCTTGGGACCCATTCGCTTCATACCGCCGGTGGCATTGGCCCTCTCATGGGTGTTGGTCGCATTGAATCCCGAGTTCCGTGACCTGCAAAGCCGGCTCTTCTATTTGGTTCTCCTCAACGTTCCTGTTCTGATGTTGCTCATCTATGTCGTTATCATCAGATTTGGCTTCCGTTGGAAAAGAGCCTTCTTCACCGCTTGGCCGTCGGACCCCGGCCAGGGGGTTGACTGCACTCGTCGCCTGGAATCAAACTCAGCTTCCAGTATCTACGAACTGGAGAACCAGGTCTATATGGACATGGGATTGCGGAAACACTCGGAGTTTCCTATCGATGTCATTCTCCACCCGGCACCGTACTGGCTTCTGACGGTACTGGTGAGCATTGTCATCCCGCTGCTGTCTGCTGAGGCCAGGGGGAATCTAACGATAGGGGACTTGGTCGTACTCGCTTTCATTCAGTTCACGGCAACACTGCTTTTCCTCCTGCCTACTTTGAGGGCGATTCGGCGATACAGACAGCGCAGGAAGGCCGATCTGGTTTGAGTCTGCACAGACAGTGGCGCGGAGAGGGACTCTTGAAGCCTTCCATCCAGTGGTATAATAGCGGCAAGGAATCTGGCTGGGTACGATGTCCAAAGTAGAGGGAATTGAGTATGCCACCTGTGGCGCCTGTCGTGGTAGCGGGCATGTTGGCGATGCGGTCTGCTCCAGGTGTAAGGGTACGGGCAGTGTGGCGTTGCCGCTGGTTGTCAGGCGGGCCAGGGTCAGGAGGCCGTCATCAGTCTCCTTGAGTCACCTGCCCAGGGGAGAAAGTGATTCGGTATCCAGATCGTGCCTCAACCTCGGTTGTGGGCTGCTCGGAGCCGCACTGGCCCTCGTGCTCGTCCTGCTTGGAGCTTTCGGGTACTGGTAGAAGCTCGCTGGGAGGCAGGTGCTCCCCCGGGTGACGACTATTGACTTCTAAGAACTTATCTGATATCTTTCCATGTTGCTTTCGGTTCGTGGTAGTATCTGTTGATCCGATATGAACATGAAAATGACACAC
>JBGOWL010000032.1:0-10065 GCA_041478585.1 Dehalococcoidia bacterium
CGCCGCGATTCACCCAGAGATTCCTCCGGTATGAGGCGGAGCGCTCCCTTGGGGCACTGCTTGACGCACTCAGGATCTCCGCCACACATGTCGCACTTGATGGGCAGCTCGCAGTCTTCATGAGCGTATATGGCTCCGAACGGACAGGCCTCGACGCACTTGTAACAGGAAACGCATTCTTCCTTGATGAGCTGCACCACACCGTCGATCGATCTCAGCGCATCGCTGGGGCATACCCGTGCGCAGGCTGCCTTCTTGCACTGACTGCACACGATGGGCATCCTCACCACAGGATGGGGATAGGTGATCATTACTCTTATTGCTGACTTCTTGGGATTGTTGACTCCGAAATGCTTGATAGCGCAGACAAGTTCACAAATGCTGCAACCGGAACACTCCTCCGGAATCACTGTAAGCTTTCTTGACACCGTGTTTTCCTCCGGAAATACTTGGGCTCAAACCCGGTAGTGGCATGTCAATGCCATCAGCCAACCGCCCCGATTTCTCGGAGTCCGCTGATATGGCTATCATTGTAGCCTATCTCACGAAGAATTTCGTTGGTATGCTGCCCGAAACCGGTGGCCCAGTTCCTCACCTCAACCGGAGAATCACTCAGCTTATGCATCGAGCCAATCTGCTTGAGCCGGCCGGCGGTGGGATGATCAGACTCCAGAATCATCCGCCGCGCAATCAATTGGGGATCGAATTCCACTTCATCGACACCCAGGACTGGTGCAAAACATGTATCGGCATACATCAGCAGCGCTGCCCACTCATCTCGCGTCCTGGTCTTGAATTTCTCCCCGAAGAATTTGAATATCTCATCCCTCTTCTCGCCCTCGTCGAACTGATGCGGGATGAACTCCTCACAGCCCAGAAGGTGGCACAGGTTGGCGAAAAACTTGGGCTCAAATGTGGCAATGGTAATATGCTTCCTGTCCTTTGTTTCATAGACGTTGTACCAGGGATACTTTCCGTTCCAGATAGTCTCGCCTCTCTTTGGGACTATTCCGCGTTTGTAGAGATACGGATTTATCTGCATGGATGCCACTTCCGTTATGGCGTCTGTAATGGAAACATCCAGGAACTGGCCCTTACCCGTCCGCTCCCGCGCCATGAGGGCCGCCAGGATGCCGACTGCGGCCGATGTCCCCCCAAACCAGTCAGCAACAACTGCGCCCGGTATGGCAGGCATGCCGCACTTAGGTCCGGTAAGGTCCAGAAGGCCGCTGATCGCCAAATAGTTCAATTCATGCCCTACTATGTCACGGTAAGGCCCATCCTGCCCATAGCCAGACAAGGACGCATAGACGATTCGCGGGTTGATTTCCTTGATGGTATCGTAGTCAATACCCAGGCGCTTAACCACCCCGGGGCGGAATCCTTCCATCACTACATCGGCGCTCTTCGCCAAGTCCTTATAGACCCCTCTACCTGCTTCTGTTTTCAGATTGACGCCGAACGTCCGACAATTGCGCAGACCCGGATAATCCTCGAATACCATCATGGTTAGTGCGCCATGGGTCTCCGGATGGACATCAGAGATTCTGATTACATCAGCGCCGAGGTCACTCAGCATCTCGGTGCAGAAAGCACCAGGGCCAGTCCAGCACATATTCATTATCTTTATGCCTTCAAGCGCCAGTCCCATTTTCTCTATGTCAACTCCTTCCTACGGTTGTTGTGGTGCAAGAGACAACTCGTCCCCCTCTGTTCATCTACACGTACTACATGGTATCTATTCAAGTACTCAACTGGCAAATCAGAATGATTAAGACAGCTTCAGATGGGCGCAATATGGGTGAAGACGTGAATTGGCGTTCACGCAGGCTCAGATGCTACAATCTTGAGAAGGATTCTTCCCGGCCAGCCAGAACCAAGTGGAGGAGACAGGATGTCAAGGCCTTCCCCGGAAGCGCAGCAAGGAATAGGCCCAACCAAGAACCAGGTTGAAGTCGGCACGGCGAACTCGAACCTGGAGTTCCTCTTTCATCCTAAGTCGATTGCCATTGTTGGAACTCCGAGTGACCCCGCAGCCAACCAGGGGGCTGGAGTTTTCCTGGATGCCTTGCTGGAATTTGACTACAAAGGTCATATCTATCCGGTGAACCCCAAGATCAGCGAAATCAGGGGGTTGAAGGCCTACCCTGACCTCATGAGCGTACCCCAAACGCCAGACCATGTCATCTGCTGCATACCGGCATCCCTTGTTCCACAGCTCATAAAGGACTGCGCCAGCAGGGGAGTGAAGGCCATGGCCATTTACACTGCTGGTTTCAGCGAAGCAGGTGAGGAGGGCAGAAAACTGGAGCAAGAGTTGGTCCGCCTGGCACGCCAGGGCGGGATACGGCTCATCGGCCCCAATTGTATGGGCCTGTACTGCCCGAGTACCTGCCTGTCTTATAACCCCTTGCTCAGCAGGGAAGCTGGCAGCGTTGGTCTTCTTTGCCAGAGTGGTGGGGTTTCTCTGGGCCTATCGATAATGGCCAATTTCACAGGCATCTACTTCAGCAAAGTGATCAGCTACGGTAATGCTGCTGACCTCAATGAATCAGATTTCATGGAGTACCTGGCGCAGGATAATGAAACCAAACTGATCGGCGCCTACATCGAAGGCGTCAGAGACGGGCAGAGGTTCATCGAGACCTTGACCCGCGCAGCAAAGGCAAAGCCAGTGGCCATACTCAAGGGAGGTCGCACCAAGGCAGGAGCAAAAGCTACTGCCTCACATACTGGTTCGCTGGCTGGTGACGAGGAGAAATGGAGCGCAGTCTGCAGGCAGGCAGGAGCGGTTCAGGTTTACAGCAGCGAGGAAATGGTGGACTTCTTTGAAATATGTTTACATATGAAGCCATTGAAGGGACGACGGGTGGGTATTATCGCCTGGGGTGGAGGACCCAGTGTCCTGGCTACTGATGATTGTGAAAGCGCTGGACTGGTGGTTCCTACTTTCTCAACTGCACTCTGCCAGGAGATGAGAAGCTTCATGTTCGAACCGGGGAGCAGTGTAAGCAACCCTGTAGATTCGCCGGTGCTAGCCAATCCTTCGCTGCTTTCCAGGGCCATCAAAACGGTTGCCGATAGTAGGGAGGTTGACGTCTTGATCATGCGTCTGCCTTTTGCAGTTGCACGGCCGCCATTTGACCTCGAAGTTACCGGGGCCACCCTGGAAGCCATCATAGAGACCAGCAAATCGATTGATGCGGCCATGGCTGTAGTCCAACCTCACGGCGATACCCCGGAGAGCTCGGGGCAGTTCTTGGGAGTGCAACAGAGGTGCGCTGAGGCAAACCTGTCGTTGTTCTCAACCACCCGTCGTGCTGCTCAGGCCATTGGCAGATTCGCTCAATCGATATCATATCTGGAGCACTAGACAGGGACGTCTCGAGGTGGCGTTTCGCGCCTGGCGACCACGTGCAAGGAGAGATGGTGACTAAAGATGAAGTGTTCACCCAACTGAGGGAGGCCTTCGGGCTGGACAGTACACTGAACAGGTTCAAGCCTTTGGAACCGCTGGATGGATTAAGAGAAGCCGTGAAGTATTGGGATTGGGCCACGGTATCTGCGGTGAAGAGCGGTACGACCGGCAACCGCTGGTGGACAGGGCACACAAGATGCTGGCTGTGGGCTACACGAAAGATAGGAACAGCCAGTAGACAAATGCACAAAGGATAGTCAGCGGCAAACCTATCTTCACGAACTCCCAGAACGTCAGGGTCTGCCCTGATTTCGTTTCTGCATTCTGGATTATTATCACATTGCTGGCTGCCCCAAGAATGGAGAGGTTGCCGGCGATGGTGCTTCCAGCAGCCAGTGCCATCAAGCCTCTTGTTGAGACTCCCAGATCGAGCAACATCGGCAGGTAGAGTGCCACCAGCGGCACGTTCGAAATGAACTGACTCAACAGAATACTCACAATCAGGATCATACCCAGCGACGTCACGTTCGAGAAAACCGAATCCATGGCGCGTTGCAGGAGACCGGAGTCCCAGACGCTCTCCATGAGGACAAACATGGCAGCAAAGAAGATAAGCGTATGCCAGTCTATTCTCCTGACTATTCCAAGTCTTCTTGGGCTGAGGAGGAGAATAGGTAGGGCACATGCCAGTGCAATATAGGTCAATCTGAAATCTATGTCCAGGTCGGCAAGTACGGTGGCTATCTTGGTCAATACCAGCATGATGAGCAGAACCAGAGAAACCTTGGAAAGCAGCGCCAGCCTGTGGTCGGATATCGCCTCTTCGCGCCAGGACAGAATCTTGGTATGGAAATGCTTCCTGTAGTTCAGTCGGAGCAAGAGATAAGCCAGGAAGAGGCACACCATTGTTGGCAGGAAGAGGAACCTGATGAAGGTGACAAAGGAATTAGCCATGTTGCCATTCATGGCAATAAGCAGATTCTGGGGGTTCCCTATGGGGCTCATCACGCTGCCTATGGTCACTGCGAAAGCCAGGGCCAGCAGGAGAACCTTGTGGTTGACATTGAACCTCTTGGCAAATGCCAGGACAACGGGTGTTCCGATGATGGCCAGGGTGTCGTTCATGAGGAATGCCGATAGCGTACCCAGGCCAAAGAGGATCAGTAGCACTATCCCGTCCAGCGACTTGGCTCTCCCAAAGAGACGATACGATAGGTGAGATAGATATCCGCTCTCCTCGAGGGCTTGCCCAACGACAAACATCCCGAACAGGAACAGCATGACATCTGGGTTTATCGCCTTGAGAGCGCTCAGTGGGGAGATTTGCCCGGTTACCAGGACTGCGATGGCACCGAGTAGCATGATGTGCCATATCTGTAGTCTTATCTTTCCTATTTGGCGTACTGCAATGAGGAGGAAAACAATCAGCAGTACTGCCAGCGATATCATCCTGTTCGCCAGCTATGAGTGCCAAATACGACAGGTGCTGGGGTGAGGTAAAGGCCTGAAGTCACGATTGTCAGTCCGGAGTCCGAGAAGCTATGGCCTCTCAGACTCCCCAGTATTCTTCGCCTGTCTGCAGAATCTGTGCTGTACTGACCTTGGCTAAGGTTTCTTTCTCTTGGAATCCGTCGGTGCCGCAGCAGGTTTCACTGTCTCAGGCACTGCTTCTGTGGTATCTCGCCCGAATGCTGTCTGTCTCTTTGAGAAGTAGAGGGACACGGCAATGACAATGATCCCGATGACTATGGCCGCGATGACAGCAGGAGACTTGGCCCTGTCGACAAATGTGCCATCGGCGGTCTTAACCACCATCATTGAGGCAGCGATGAGTGATACCAGGTTGATCACTTTGATGAGCGGGTTCAGGGCCGGGCCAGCGGTATCCTTGAGAGGATCGCCCACAGTATCACCGACCACGCTGGCTTTGTGGGCATCGGAGCCTTTGCCTCCGTAGAGGCCATCTTCGATGGTCTTCTTGGCATTATCCCAGGCACCGCCTGCGTTTGCCTGGAACACCGCCATCAGTTGTCCTACCAGAATCACACCAGCCAGGAATCCACCCAGTGCCTGCAAGCCAAAGAGGAAACCAATAACTATGGGTGACACGATGGCCAGGAGCGCTGGGGTAAGCAGTTCCTTCTGGGCAGCTCCGGTTACGATGGAGACAACTTTAGCATAGTCGGGGTCAACCTTGCCCTCCCAGAGCCCTTTGATATTGGCGAACTGCCACCGTACCTCGTTGACCACATAGTAGGCTGCCCTGCCCACTGCGGAGATTGTGAGTGAGCTGAACAGGAATGGTATGGCACCGCCGATGAGGAAGGCCACGAAGACCTTCCACTGGATCATGTCGATCTTTTCAACGCCGTACTCGAAGTAGAAAGAGGCAAACAGGGCCACAGCGGCCAACACTGCTGATGCGATGGCAATACCCTTGGTGATAGCTTTTGTGGTATTCCCTACGGCATCGAGGTCGGCCAGAGTCTGTCGGGCCTCCGGCTCCAACCCCGCCATTTCCCCGATTCCATTGGCATTGTCAGACACTGGCCCAAAGGCGTCCATTGAAATGTTGTTGCCCGTCAGCGTGAGCTGCCCGATTCCACAGAGGGCCACACCGTAGAAGATGAATAGTAGTGTCTCAATTTGTGTACCGTCCGGGGCTGCACCACCATTTCGCCAAATCAATGCTGAGGCCATTATGGATAGTGCGATGACAACTATGGCTGTGACGGAGCTTTCCAGTCCGACGCTCAAACCGCTCAGGATGGTGGTCGCCGGTCCTGTTTTGGTGGACTTGGCGATCTCTTTCACCGGGCCCCTGTCGGTACCCGTGTAGTACTCGGTGATGTAGTTGATTGACACGGCCAGAACAACCCCGATGGACGTAGCCCAGAAGAATCGGAGATCATGGCAATAGAACTGACCAAAGAGAAAGAAGGACAACACTGACATTACTGCTGCCAGCATGAAGCCACGGTGTATGGCTTTCATGGCGTTCTCGCCTTCACGCAGCGCTCGTACAGAGTAGGTGCTGATGATGGAAGAGAGCACACCGGCAGCGCGTACCAACAAGGGGAAGACGATCCAGATGAGTTGACCAGTCGCGTCGGTGAGGAAAAGACCGAGAATCATGGCGGAAACAATGGTGACCTCGTAGGACTCAAAAATATCAGCTGCCATTCCGGCGCAGTCACCCACGTTGTCACCCACCAGGTCGGCAATTACCGCGGCATTCCGGGGATCATCCTCAGGGATGTTCTTCTCCAGTTTGCCCACAAGGTCGGCGCCCACATCGGCGGCCTTGGTATAGATGCCACCACCGACCCTCATGAAGAGGGCGATCAGAGTTCCGCCGAAGCCAAATCCGAGGAGTACCAGGGGAGCATCTCTGAAGAAGATGAGGAAGATTACGGTACCGCCCAGCAGCCCAAGGCCATCGGTGAGCATACCGGTAATGGTACCCGTGCGATAGGCTATCTGGAGAGCCTTGGTAAAGCTGGTACGAGCGGCCTGCGCCACCCGGATGTTGCCTCGCATTGCCATATTCATACCAATGTAGCCTACCAATGCGGAGAACAAAGCACCCATCAGGAAGCCGCCGGCGCGACCAAGACCGATCAACCACGTGGGATTGTCGTACTTAGATTCGCCGCCGGCGAACCATCCGGTGGCAAATACGAAGGCTGCCAGGATGAAGATGATCGAGATTATGGTCCGAAACTGGCGCTTCAGATAGGCGTTGCCGCCGTCGCGTATCGCTTTGGCGATGTGCTTCATCTTTTCGTTGCCTTCGGGTTCTCTCAGGATCTGGCGGGCCAGGAAAGCAGCGTAGGACAGGCCGATAAAAGCCACGATCACGACGGTGATCAAAGCGCCTTTCTCAAAGGAACTGGCCTCGCTGAAACCATTGAAGAGTGTTATGTCCATCTACTCATCTCCTGTTGTCAGTCTTCCCATGCGGTTTCACAGTACCAGCCAGAGAATGGCAAGAATAAGGAGCATGGCTGCGGTTAGTATCCCAATTCTAATCAAGTCACTGCGTACATAGTCGTACTGTGGGACAACTTGTTGAACGCGGGAACGTGGTTCAGTCGATGATGCTGGGGATTGTCTGGTAACGCTTTTCTGAGGCAGTGCCCTCTCCGGACCGGGTACAGTTGATCTGATGCCACCGGGTTTCCTCTTGTTCCTTCTCTTTCCACTATGTGAAGCAGCTCTTCTGGCTGCATAGCGATGAGCTTTTGGCATTCTTGCCTCCTTCAGCGTGAGTTGATTCAATGGGCAGTGGCTGTGAGTGCGTCTTGTGGGGGCACGAGGGTGTGAAGTCACTAACGTTGAAATCTGCGCCGTGTTGTGCGATGATATGCATGTTTACATCAGACATGGTCAAGTCAACATGGCTAATGGCTCACTATTATAGGTTGAGGTGTATGGCCCGTCAAGTTTGTGCCGATGATTCCGGGGCGACTTGATGAAAGGAGCGGTGTGCCCAACTGGACATTTCTGACCAATCATGCACTGGTGCTGAGCTTACTCGCCAGCCACCCGCGGATAACGGCGTTGGATCTGGCCGAGGCCATAGGCATCCGTGAGAGAGCCACCTGGAAGATAATCGCTGATCTTGAGGCTGATGGATACATAAGGAAGAAGAGGAAGGGCAGAGGGAACACCTATACCGTCAATCTCGATATGCCACTACGCCATGAAATGCACCAGCAGGTTGCCATCGGCAACCTGCTGGAGACTCTGGCCTGTAAGAGGATTGCAGGAAGCACGCAGTCTCCAGGATCCAGAGTTCGAGGCACAGCCGTGAGACTTCGCCAGAAGGGCACCGGGTAACTTCTGGTGACATCTGAGTTTGTCAGGCTCCTCGACACGAGACTGGCTGACAGCCAGGACAGCAAGTACCTGTCCTTGAAGCTAAATATGGTCACCGTTTGCTCGTGCCTGGTGATCCAAAGGTCGTCCGTCAATCCATGCCAAGTTCCATTGGGGTGATTTGAGTAATGAGATTGGTTCAGATGATTCTCGCCGTTGCCATGGTTGTTGGTTTTATTGCCGGTCTTGTCGTGGCGATGATGTATTCGACCGAGGTAGCTATTGCCGTGCCGATTATGACATTGGGTTTGACGTTCGCGCTTCAGAGGTATATTGGAAGTTTCTTTGCCTATTTCGACATTCTCATCTCAGGAATCTACCGTGCGGGAGACAGGATTCGAATTGGCAGCATCAAGGGTGATGTTCGCTGGGTGGGCCTGATCCACACCACCTTGGCGGAAGTGGGGGAGGATGAGAAGCTGGGTGGGGAACTGACTGGCAGGATAATGCACGTACCCAACCTGGTCATTCTGGACCAGGCGGTGCTCAACTATTCCAGGGAGCACTCGGTTCATCATAAGACAATTGCTTCTGACTACATGTTCGATGAAGCGCGCATTCCCATCAGCTTTGACAGCAATGTGAAGAAAGCGACCGAGCTGATGGATGGAATCCTCAGGTCTCAAGACAAGGCTTATCTTGAAGAGGTTCGGGCATTATTCCAGGACGGCTACCCTAGGTTTCTGGAAGAAGCCATGAGCGATCCCCGGGTCTCAGTTCACTTGGAACAGCAGTGCATCTGGATCAAGGGCAAGTTTGTGACTTCGGTGCGAGAGCGCAACCAGTTGAAGAGCAGAGTCCTGAGGCAGTTCCTGCAGCAAGCAAGAGCTATCCCTGATGTAAAGCTGGCATAGCGGCGAAAAACTGGAGAATCCCGGAGAATCTTACCTGCGCTCCACGTATCACTGGCCCAGGTCATCTCGAACCCGGCGCCCTTGATATCAAAGCAGGATGAGTTTGCATAGGCGCTCGGCTACGCCCAGACGGCGATGACGACGGCGTTGGGGGTGGAGTGAGGGGTGCCAGGGTGGCGATTGATTGACAGCTTGGGAGTGTGATCTATGTTCAAACCGCCGAAGCCTCCCTACATCCGAAAGCTAGACGAGCGGGGTGATCTACACGTGTGGGCAGTCGATGGCAGCTATATCCGAGGCCATATCGACGAGGAGTTCACCAACTTCGGCCAGCACTACAGGTATCCCTACATTCCCCTAGATGAACTCTGGATCGATCAAGAAAAGGAATCCGAAGAGCAGGTGTTTTTCACTGACCACCTGTTGGTGGAACACCGGTTGATGGCAAAGGGCATGCCCTACGAGAAGGCGTTGCTTGAGGCTGACAGAGCGGAGCGCAAGGAACGGCGCCGAGCTGGTGATCTGCGGCGATTGACCCATCAGGGGCATAAGCTACCCGATGGCCATGAAGTCCACACACGGCTGTGGAAGGTGCTGGAGAACGGTGTCAGCGTGTGGGTTGTGGATGGACGTCTCGTGCGCAGCGTTTTCGATATCGACTTCACCGAAGGCGGCCATGACTACGTGTACGAATTCGTGCCTCAGAATGAGGTTTGGATCGATGACGCTATCATGGAGGTAGAGCGACCCTACGTGCTCTTGCACGAGTTGCATGAGCGTACCCGGATGGCCGCGGGATGGCCCTACAGCAAGGCCCATTCAGAATCTAGCTCCCTGGAATATCGCTTTCGCCACCACCCGGATGAGCTGCATAGCGCGCTAGCAGCAGAAGGTTGGGGCTGAAGTCCTACA
>JBGOWL010000100.1:0-6195 GCA_041478585.1 Dehalococcoidia bacterium
ATTCCTTTCCCACAACCTGGTCAGATTCCTGGCGGCGGCACACGTCGAAATCCTGAGCGACCCGGATGGTCTTCTCGTGCTCGAAGAGGAACTGCGGCCGTTCGTGGGACTCAAAGTTGAACTCGAATCAACACGCCCGCACGCCGATGAGCTTCAAGCGATTCATGATGAACTTACGCAGTATGCCAAACGGGTTGTGAACATCGTCCATGTGGCGATTCTCAACAGCATAGAGGCCAACAAGGAATCAAAGCGCGTTGCGGGTGAACCGTTGAGACTGCTTCGCGCCCAGACTGAACCCCGCCGGCGGCTACACCTCGAGTGGCAACTAAACAGAATGCACGAGGCGAGACTTCAATTGCTTCGATCCCTGGCTGAGCTTGATGAGACGAATAGACATCTCTTTGAACAACTGAATCTGACAACAGAAGCCATTTCGCACATTGCCTCAGCCTGAGAAGGGAATCAGGGCTTTGATAGCCCTGGTTTCCCGCCCAAGGTAGCACGGCTGGCGACCCCGGAGGAGCAGATGGCAACCAGGTGTCGCTCAGCCAAGGTTGAGACAAGGGCCAAGGCTCAACAAGAGGACTTATCGTGAGTAGCAGGAGATCCTGTTCCAAAGATGCAACGGAAGATGCCGAATTGATCGCCAGATTGCGTCAGGGCGACCCGGCAGCCATGGAGTATCTGTATGATACCTATTTCGATCGCATCTATTCCCTGGTCTTCAACGCGCTTGGCAGGGATCAAGTTGCAGCGGAGGACGTGGTCCAGGAGAGCTTCCTGGCTGCTCTGCGTTCCGCAAGAGGATTCCGCGGTGAGAGCAGCCTGTATACCTGGTTATGCAGCATAGCCTATCGCAAGGTGGCCGACTTCCAGCGTCGGCAGGTGCGGGAACGCAGACATCGGCAGCATGTAGAGGATATCGACAGCATCGGTCCGGGACAACTGAGTCGAATCAAGGCATCTGTGCCGGACATGGCGGAAGCTGTGGAGAACCGTGAGTTTGTCGAGAAGGCCATGTCAAGGATACCCCAGGACTACAGACAAGCTCTGATATTGAAGTACGTGGAGGAGATGTCAGTCTTCGAGATAAGCCAGGTCATGGGGCGGTCACCTAAGTCGGTGGAGGGGCTGCTGACGCGAGCCCGCAAGGCCTTGCGGGCTGACCAGGCTTCGCCCGTCAACAGATAGAAGGAGCAACACAAGAAGACTTCTGAAGACAGCCTGCAACCGGACGATGATCTCTCCTGGATACAGGCCACTACTGCAGGCGTTTCTTTGCACCATCCCAACGGATCACCATGCGCCTCTCTAACGGTTTGACAACGCAGCTATCACCGTCCTGGCGCCGGGACAGCCAGCCTTGCGGAGACCTCGACGTGTGCAACCTACAGGCGTCCAAGCCGAGAGCTATCTGTGACGTTAGCAAATCCTCCTGAGACACGTCTGTGAGGTCATTATCGTAGAATTTAGCTGCTATGAAGGCCCTAGTTGAGCCTCGCAGATGCCAGCATGGCTATACCCTGGTCGAGTTGCTGGTAGTGATAGTCGTACTGGGAGTCGTGGCTGCCATAGCTACGCTATCTGTCACACGGTTCATAGACAGTGGCAATGTTGAGGCAGCAAACACCGAACTTCACCAAGCACACACTGCCATCCAGTTGTGCCTCTTCGAATCAGGAGGGACAGAGCTCGATGCTCCTGTATCTGGTTGGGACGGTAGCGCAAATATGGTTAAGGCGACAGGCTCGTCAGGAGAAATATATGACGCTGCCACCTACCTGCAAGGCTCCAAGCTCAAGGCCAGGTACAACGTGGGCCAAGACGGCAACATTATCGGCGTGACTGACTACTCTTGGTCTAATGTAGCCTGGGTAGACGATCACTGGGAATAGGCTTGAACGGGGACGCAGTGATGAAGCGGCCCTGCATCACAGCGCATAGATCTCTTTGCCGAAGGTGTGAACCCAGTTGTTCCTCAGCACATTCACAGCCTCATCGGTCTTGTCCACGCCGACAATGACTATGGGCTGACCACTCTCCCCTCTGCCCAGATAGGGATAGAGATAGAGGACGTTGATCTTAGCCGCCCTCAAGGGCTTGAGCACGGCCCGAAGGCCACCGGGGTGGTCGGGGACCTCCAATGCAATGACATCGGTTATTCTTACAGAATAGCCATGGCTCCTCAAGACATTGTTGGTCTTTTCAGGGTCATCAGTGACAAACCTCACCGTGCTGATATCGGCTGTGTCGGCCACGGAGATGGCCCGGATATTTATCCCTTCAACACCAAGCCGTTCGCTCACATCCATGAGCTTTCCCGGCACATTGTCCAAGCTGATCGAAATCTGCTTTACACACATAATCTGCTCTCCACTCTAATTTATGTCAACCTCTGTCTCTTACATTCACTAGATTCCGATTCCGGATGGAACCCGCAGGCCGAACTAGAAGAGACCATACCCCGCCATCAAAGCTTTCCGGTTTATGGCAATCAGCTTGGCCTTTTTCTTCAGGATAGTGTTCAGCACCTCAGCTACAGTATCAACAGAAACAAGGTTCGTTTTCCTGGCAAATGCCCCGAGCATCACCATGTTGGCAGATTTGGGGCTGTCCATCTTCTCAGCAATGTCGCCTGCCGGAACTCCGACAAGCTCGATATCACCCCTTGGGGTCTGGGGATTGACCAGGGAGGAATTGAAGAAAAGGATACCCCCCGACTGTACCTGATTCTGAAACCTGACCAGAGAGGGTTGATTCATGGCTACCACGAACTCGGGCGCCGAGGCCACCGGCGACGCGATTTCTTCATCTGATACCGCAACAGTGCAATTGGCCGTGCCCCCGCGGACCTCGACACCATAGGAAGGCAGGAAGGTGACGTTCTTTCCTTCCAGCATGGCCGCCTGAGCCAGATTGAGCCCCATGGAGAGCACTCCCTGCCCTCCGAAACCGGCGAAGATCGTCTTAATCAGCATCCCTGGCTCCAGTTGTGTCCTTTATCAGTCCGAGCGGAAATACCTTGGTCATCTCCTTGTCGATCCACTGCCACGATTCCGGAATGCCCATCTTCCAGTTGACTGGACAGGGTGAGAGTATCTCCACCAGAGAGAAGCCATTCCCGTCCAGCTGCGTCTGGAATGACTTACGGATGGCTTTCTTGGTCTTCCTGATGCCAGCCGGAGAGTTGACGGCAGTGCGCTCAATATAGACCACACCATCCAGCAGGGCCAGCATCTCGCTCATCTTGAGGGGGTATCCCTCCAGTGTGACATCCCGGCCATATGGTGTCGTGGTGGTCTGCTGGGATACGAGGGTGGTCGGGGCCATCTGCCCGCCCGTCATCCCATAGATGGCATTGTTAATGAAGATGGTGGTTATCCTTTCGCCTCTATTTGCAGCATGTATGGTCTCGGCAGTGCCAATAGCCGCCAGGTCGCCATCACCCTGATAGGTGAAGACAACAGCCTCAGGATACGCCCTCTTGATTCCGGTGGCCACAGCCGCCCCCCTGCCGTGGGCCGACTCCGCCATATCGACATCCAAATAGTTGTAGGCAAACACCGAACATCCAGCCGAGTTGACGCCGATGACCTTCTCCTGCAGATTCATTTCATCAACCACTTCAGCCACAAGTCTGTGGACAATGGAATGCCCACACCCTGCGCAGTAGTGAAACGTTCTTTTCTTCAACAGCCTGGGGCGGCTATATACCTTTTTCATCTGCCCTTTTTCAGGCCTCTCTGGTAGTAATGACGTGAGATCACCCGGAGGACCTCGCTCGGAGTGGGGATGACACCTCCAGGTCTCCCATAGAAGAAGACCTCCCCCTCCCCTTTCAACGCCAGTTGCACATCCTCTACCATCTGACCCATATTCATCTCAAAAACCAGGAAGTACTTTGTCGTATTGGCCAGCTCCTTGATTTTCTCCGAGGGAAAGGGCCAGAGCGTGATCGGCCTCACCAATCCTACCTTCAGGCCACTCGTCCGGGCGTTCTTGATTGCCCCCTTGGCAATCCGGGCAGCTATGCCGTAGGCGACTACAATCAGCTCTGCATCGTCAACCAGAAAAGCCTCGCAGCTGGTCTCTTTCTTCTCGATCAACTGGTACCTTCTGTATAAACTCCAATTGAGTTCCTCCAGTTCGCTCGGATTTGAGGTGCAGGTTCTGACGATTCTGCTTGGGCGTCCTTTTGCCCCCCTTAAGGCATCGCTTCTAACCGGCAGCTCCGCAGGGGCTTCATGTTTGAATTCCACCGGCTCCATCATCTGCCCCAGCATGCCATCTCCAAGAATGATCACCGGAATCCGGTATTTGTCAGCCAGGTCGAAGGCTCGATGAGTGAGGTCTGCCAGCTCCTGCACAGATGACGGCGCCAGAACAATGGTACGATAGTCCCCATGCCCTCCACCACGGGTAGCCTGGAAGTAGTCCGACTGAGAGGCAGCTATACTCCCCAATCCCGGCCCACCCCTCGACATGTTGACGATCACTGAAGCAAGCTCGCAGGACGCCAGATAGGATATCCCTTCCTGCTTCAGGCTCATTCCAGGACTGGATGAAGAGGTCATCACTCTGGCTCCCGCCAGGCTGGCCCCGAATACCATGTTCACAGCTGCAATCTCACTCTCTGCTTGAATGAAGCTGCACCCCTTCCTCCTGCTCAAGTGGGTAGCCATGTATTCGATCAGCTCGTTCTGAGGAGTGATGGGGTAGCCAAAATAGCACTGGCAGCCGGCTCTGATAGCCGCCTCCCCGATGGCGCTGTTCCCATCCATCAGCATTCTAGTCACGGTAGACCTCTATGGCCACTTCCGGGCACACGGTAGCGCAGATGGCGCATCCATTGCATTCGCCATCGTGATTAAACGCTACCGGTATATAGCCGCTGGCATTTAGCGTGCTGGAGGCAGAAATCGCCTTCTTGGGACAGAAGACAATGCACATTTCACATCCTTTACACACTTCTTGGTCAATCTCGATGTATCCCTTCATCCCGTCCTCTGTGTCCCATGACTAACCGTAGGTAACAATCTATCATTCTATTCCTAAATCGCCTTGGCTTACAAGTTTCCTGAATCTGTGGCGCACTTGACTGACGCGGGGAGTTGCGCTAAAATGTTTTATGAGTCTAACAATCATATCTAAAGAATGAAAAAACAACAGACCGCCAGCATGGAGGATTACCTCGAAGCGGTGGCTGTGCTGCGCTCCAGAGGCAAGGCTGTAAGAGTGAAGGAGATCGGCCAGGCACTGGGGGTCAAGATGCCCAGCGTCACTGCAGCCCTGAGAAAGCTTTCCGAAGAAGGCCTAGTGGAGCATGAGAGATACGGGCGGGTCAAGCTCACTCCGGCTGGTGACAGAACCGCCAGGAATGTGTTCCATCGTCACGAGGTGTTGCGTCGCTTTCTGACCGATGTTCTGGATATGGATCCAACGACGGCTCAGGAGGACGCCTGCCGCATGGAGCACTCCGTTAGCCCGGCTACCCTGGAGAGGTTCTCCAAGTTTCTGGCGTTTGTGGAGGCTTGCCCTGAAGACAGGCCACCATGGCTGGGGAACTACCGACATTATATTCAGTACGGTGAACTCCCACAGGAGTGCATCTTGAGGTCAGCAAGAAGCAGAAAGCAGAGATGAGGCTCTTTTTTTACGCCTATAACTTAGTCCTATCTAACAAAACTAAAGTTGATATGCAAAGGAGTCCTGTGACGCCTGATGGAGAAAGAAATGGTTAGAACCGTGAACTTGAGTGAATGCACAAAAAAGAATGACAGCGAACTCCTATGACTGACACAGAGAAATCTACAGCAGCCCGCATGCCCACCGGGCAGAGCGCTACTGTGGTTGAGATTGTTGGTGGACATGGCCTGATCAGTCGCCTTGATGCTCTGGGTATCAGGCCAGGCAAGAACATCACCAAAATCAGCTCAGCATTCATGCAAGGTCCTGTGGTGATCCGGGTAGACAGAGCCGAGGTGGCCATCGGCTTCGGCATGGCCAGGAAGATCATCGTTCAGCCGGACTGAATTGGAGCCCATGCGAATACTCCTGATGGGTAACCCGAATGTGGGGAAGAGCGTCATCTTCTCCCGCCTGACCGGCGTGCATGTTATCTCCTCCAACTACCCCGGAACCACCGTGGGCTACACCCAGGGCGTTATGAAGCTGGGCGACAGGCAGGCTGCG
>JBGOWL010000138.1:0-4972 GCA_041478585.1 Dehalococcoidia bacterium
AATCCATAGGAGGCCAACACCGTGTCAGGATTCCGCGTCACCTGTACCTCACCTAGGCCAACAACAGTGACTGCTCCGTGGTCAACGAGATTTGTTACGCTATCAACCGGTGCGAATTCCGTTATCATAACTGTCGCACTCCTGAATGCTCGAGGACAATCTTGAGAAAACTCACCGATGGGATCACCAGGAATGTTCCGCTGACCTGGCGGTCGTCAGTGCCGAATGTTGTTTCTGAAACAAACACATCCTCGCTCTCCTGCACAATCTCAGCGACCGCAAGATCCATAATCGCTCCAGCCATGTCCAGGATTACATCTGGTGGCGAGGGGCGGAGGGACAAACCCAGACTGTCTGCTATGGCATTCAGGTAAGACGACCCGATCACGTTGCCAAGTTCTGCCAGAGCAGATTGCTCCATCTCCTCCAGACTCTTGGTTGATCCAGGTACATTGCCCAACAGCATGTCGATTATCGCAAAGGCAACTTCCGGTTGGTGAACCAGTAGAATGTGCCCCGTAGCATCGCCCGTGAACGTCAAGTAGATTCCTATCACCAGCCTCTCAGGACCACCAACCAGATGCGATGCCTCCCTGACAGGTACCTGTCTCAGGCTGAGGGACTTGATCTTGATTTGCTGGTTCACCATCGTCGCCAGGCCGGCCATCGCGTTATCCATTCCCTTGAGCGCCAAATTGCTCCAGACCCTCATCTCGTCCTTGTATAGTGTCATGTCCTCTCGCATATCTTCCCCTCCTTCCGGCCCGATGCGGCCGTGTTCATAATAGTGAGGTTAGCTCGATCCACAGCGTTCATCAGTTTTTACTCGTTGACGTCCTGATCAAAGTCGGCATGTCTACAACGAGACCCACTCGGCCATCACCAAGGATAGTGGCTCCGGCTAAAGCCCTGACATTAGTCAAATACTTACCAAGAGGTTTGACGACAAACTCTTGTTGATCAACTAGCTCATCCACAACAATTCCGACTGTCTTCCTCATATCGCCGGCTATGACAATGATTCGCGCTCCATCATGATTTGTTGCTGGTCTTTCTATGCAGCGCACAGTCTCTATTCTTATCAGAGGAACAATCCTATCCCTTAATCTGATTACCTCTTTGCCCTTAATGGTTGTGATTTCCCGTGGCCCCAATCGAAGGATTTCCGTCACGCTTGACAGGGGCAATATATATGTCGTTCTCTGGGAAGAGACCATGAGCCCCTGAATCACGGCCACAGTAAGAGGGAGTATTATTGTGAATTTGGTGCCTTGGCCCACTTTGCTTTCAACTCTCACCGAACCGCCTAGGGCTTCGATATTTGTCTTGACCACATCCAGCCCTACGCCTCTGCCCGATACCTCGGTAGCCATTTCCACTGTCGATATCCCTGCCAAGAATATGAGGTTCATCGCCTCGGTATCGGTGAGTCTGGATGCTTCCTCAGCAGCAACAAGCCCTTTCTGCACCGATGCGTCCCTTACTTTGTTGGCTTCGATCCCTCTGCCATCATCCACCAGTGTAATGACAATGTGACCCTCCTCTTGATACGCACTCAAACGAACAACCGCTGTTTCTGTTTTTCCAACAGCCTTCCGTTCTTCGGGAGCTTCAACCCCGTGATCCACCGCATTCCTCAACAGGTGAACCAGAGGATCCCTGATTTTTTCGATGATAGTGCGGTCAAGCTCCGTATCTTCACCCTCAACTACGAAATTGAGCGTTTTTCTTTGCTGCCGGGCAAGATCCCTCACCAGGCGCGGGAAGCTGCCAAAGAGTGTGCCTATCGGCAACATCCTTACACGCATGACATCCTGTTGCAGCTCGTTTATGACCTTGACAATATGGTTTGAGGTCCGACTCAGGTCGCGAATCAAGTTGTCATCTCCATACTTGGACTCGAGCATCCTGTTGATTTGGACCATCCTGGAACGGTCGATAACCAGTTCTTCCACCATGTTCATCAGATTGTCGAGGGTTCTGACGTCAACACGCACACTCTGAGAAACGCGCCGTTCCCCTTGCCGGGCCAGGCTCAGTATTCCCTTGTCATTTCCATCCACCTCGACAGAAGAATCACCCCCACCCGATGCCCTTTCAATGGAAGGCTCTTCCGCACTCTCCACACATCCAGCAGTCGAATGGCGACTAGACTTTCTACTCGGCGAACGACTATCCCCACTACGACGGCGATCAGTGATGGAGGCCTTCCCAGCCACCTCTCTCAGCTTCGCCACAGCAGGAGCCACATTCACATCGCTTTCTTCCTGCAAAACCAATTCGTCTCTCAGCATCTTCAGTATGTCAAGACCCTGAAGCAAGCAATCCACTACTTCTTCGCTAGCCTTCAGCTTTCCCTTCCTGAGAAGATCGAGAAGGCTTTCCATGGCATGCGTCAGCTCGGTCATGCGTTGATGGCCAAGCATGGCAGAAGACCCCTTTATGGTATGAGCAGCACGGAAAATCTCCTGCAGCAGTTGGGGATCGCCCCCATTCACTTCCAGGCCGACAATACTCCTGTCGAGCAGCGCAATCTGCTCTTCAGCCTCTTCTAGAAAGACCTGCATCTCCTCTGCAGTGACATCAGTAGCCAGACTCATCACTCACCTTTTACTTGTCCAGACCGCACTCTCAAGTGCTCACCAGCCTGGAATCTCGCTCCAGGGTCACCCAACCACACTCGAAACCTCTGACTCTATGCCATGTGTACTAGCAGACACCGCTTGCTTCTCATCAGTGGAAAGCAGCTTGCCCGTATCAAGGAGAATCACCAGCTTCGTCTCAAGCTTCGCAATCCCCAGGATGTAGTCAGCATCAGGGCCATAGACTATCGACGATGGCGGCTCTATCAGTGAATACGGGATACGCAGTACCTCACTTACGCCGTCCACTATCAGGCCTACATAATCATTCCCTGCCTCTACCACCACGATCCGCATCTCTTTGCTTTCCCCACCAACCGGGAGCGCCAGCCGTTTTCTGAGGTCAAGCACAGGCACTATCCTTCCCCTGAGATTTGTTACCCCTTCAACAAACGCCGAGGCACCCGGCACCCGGGTGATACTCTGCATCCGGATGATCTCGCGAACAGACTGGCTGCTCACAGCATAGTGCTCAGAAGCAAGATCAAAAAGCACTAACTGCAGTTCCGCTGGTGTCTTTGTCTTGCTGTTCATTCGTTCATCACTCACCTTTCTTGATCCGACCTATTGCCCCACAACCCCGTTCAGAGCCGCCTGGGAAACAGGTCAGTCGCCACTCACTTCTGTCCTGAATACCATCACCGACTTCTCTAGCTCCTCGGACATGTCAGCCAGCGACTGAGCGGAGGCAAGTACCTCCTCTACCTGCGCCGACATCTCTTCAGCCGAAGCAGAAACCTCCTGGGCAGCCGCGCTATTCTCCTCAGCCACAGCACTTGTTGTCTCAACAGATCTCGACATGTTCGCTGAGCCTGCTGACATCTGCTCTGTAGCCGCCACATTCTGCTCTACAATCTTGTCGATCCTGTCAATGACCTTCACCATGTCATGACTCAAGGCATCCAGCTCCTGGGTAGCATTCGATATCTGGTCAACCTGCCTGCCAACGTCTCGCGCTCGCTCAAGAATGTCGTCAAGTGCTCCTCCAGCATCCGCAGCAAGTCTGTAACCATCCTCAACCTCCTTACCTCCTTGCTGCATGGCACCAACCGCCTCCCTCACACCACTCTGAATACCGCCAATAAGAACCGCTATCTCCTTCGTCGCTGTTGAAGACCTCTCAGCAAGCTTTCTTACTTCATCAGCAACGACCGCAAACCCGCGTCCTTGATCACCAGCCCTGGCTGCCTCAATAGCAGCATTCAAGGCCAGAAGATTGGTCTGCGCAGCTATGTCATCTATGGTAGCAACAATCTTGCCAATCTCATCCGAACGCCGACCAAGATCTGCCACCCTCGTCGACACAACGTCCATGGCCTTCTTTATCCTCTCCATCCCCTCAATTGTCTCATGCGTCTTCAGAGCACCCTTCTCCGCAGACCCAGCCGTGCTCTTCCAAGCATCAGCTCCAGCGCGAGCATTGGCCGATACCTGGCCCGCGGCCGCCGATACCTGACCAACCATGTGCGTCGCCTCCTCGACACCTCTGGTCTGCTCCTGGGCGCCTTTCGAAATCTGCTCAATTGTCCCGGAAAGCTGGTCCATGTTCCGCCGACTCTCTTGAAGGGTCACCGACTGCTCACCAGCTCCCTTAGCTATCATCTGAATTGTGCTCGCTATCTGCTGGGTCGCCTGCGCTGTCTGCTCGGAGGCCCTCGAAAGCTGCCTGCCGGCTTCAGATACACTCGCCGCAGTCGCCTTCACCTTGCCTATCAACTCGCGCTGACTGGCCACCATCTGCGAAAAGGCACTCGCCAAAACGTCCTTCTCCGATTTCGGCTTGATCTCTACAGTCAAATCCCCGGCCGCTATTCTCTTCGTAACACCGGCCATCTCCTTCATGTAGTCCACAACCTTGCAATAGGCGTTGGCCAAATCACCAACTTCATCCCTCGACTTGACTGAAATCTCTTGCTCTACATCCCCTTCAGCTAAGGCCTGCGACGTCCTGACCAGCGACTTCAGCGGCCTGGCTATCGCCAAACGGGTGATCAGCCAGAACACAAACAGACACAGGATAGCAGTGCCAGCGCCAATCCATGCCATCAGACTCCTCTGGGAGTTTATGGGTGCCATAACATCCTCGGTATAGATCCCTGTTCCAACTATCCATCCCCACGGATCGAAAGACTTCACATAGGCCAGCTTCGGTACAACCCGCCCGGATTGATCTTTATACTGCCACATGTAGCTGTAGAATCCTTCTCCCTGAGTGCTGCAGATGTCCACCATGTCCACAAAGATCGCGTTGCCCTCAGCATCTATGAAGTTGCTCACATCGGTGTTGACAATATCAGACCTGAAAGGATCTACCAGCAGTACAGGCTGAT
>JBGOWL010000046.1:0-8275 GCA_041478585.1 Dehalococcoidia bacterium
ACCTGGCCGCAGTCATTGATCCACCGGCTTCAGTGGTGCTGATTGAGTTTGAAGGTGGCGGGAGGGCGTTCTTTGACCTCACCGATCGGGATTCTGCAAAGGTAGAGGTAGGCATGCCTGTGGAGATGACATTCCGGAAGCTGCAATACGACCGAGGCCTCACCAACTATTTCTGGAAGGCTCGACCAGTAAGGTAAAGGAGGCGAGAGAGATGCCAGGAAGCATTAAGGATAAAGTTGCCATTGTAGGTATGGGCTGCACTCAGTTTGGGGAACTGTGGGGTAAGGGCCCTACTGATCTCATTGTTGATGCAGTGAATGAAGCGGTAACCGATGCCGGCATAGGGATCAAAGATATCCAGGCTGTCTGGGGAGGCACCCTTTTCAGTGGTACCGGGGGTCGGACTGTGAGCGAAGCTCTGAGGTTGCAGTACGTACCGGTTACCAGGGTGGAGAATGCCTGTGCCTCGGGCCACGAGGCTGTGCGAGGTGCCTCGTATGCAGTGGCGGCCGGCATTTATGATATTTGTCTGGCTGTTGGCTATGAGAAGCTGAAGGACGAGGGTACCGGCGGCCTGCCGGGCATGGAGAACCGGACCAACACCCACTATCAGTCGAGCATGCCGGGCGTATTTGCCATGATGGCCACCAGATACTTTCACCGATATGGACTCAGCCCGGAGGAGGGCAAGAAGATGCTGGGCAAGATCTCGGTGAAGAGCCACAAGAATGGAGCCATGAACCCCAAGGCCCACCTGCGCAGAGAGATAACCCTGGAGCAAGTGCTGGGCGCTCCCATTATTGCTTGGCCCTTGGGCCTTTTTGACTGCTGTGGCATTTCCGATGGTGGTGCTGCCGCCGTCATCGTCAGGGCTGATATGGTGAAGAACTTCCCCAACAAGCCTGTGTACGTGAAAGCTCTTCAGATCTGCGCCAGCCCCACCACGGGCCGATTGTTGACTACCTATGACTACACCCATGTTGAGGAGGCGCACCGAGCAGGCATTGCAGCTTACAAAGAGGCTGGCATCACCAATCCGCGAGAGGAGATAACCATGGCTGAGGTGCACGACTGCTTCTCCATCACCGAGGCTGTGACCATGGAAGACCTCCAATTCAGCCCCAGAGGGCGGGTAAAGGAAGATATTGATGCTGGAACCTTCGAGCTCACCGGATCATTGCCGGTGCAGCCTGATGGTGGACTGAAGTGCTTTGGCCACCCCATCGGTGCTTCTGGAATCAGAATGTTGTACGAGCCCTGGCTCCAGTTTCAGGGCAGAGCCGGGAAACGCCAGATAAAGGATCCTAAGCTTGCCTTGGCCCACAACATGGGTAATGAGCCTTACGCTCCGGTAGTGAGCGTCTGCATCGTCGGGCTCTAGCCTTTGTTATCAGAGTCTGTGTACTTAAATTTGGCCATATGGGATTCCATATGGCTAAATCCTTTTCTGTTATCCTTTCCCTCTTGACGTTCGTGTTTAGATTGACTTGACACCCCTGAAAGACGGGGTATAACCTTTTCCCGGAGAAGGAGTTGGAGAAGCCATGGAATTTGAACTGACGCCTGAGCAGCGGGAGTTTGAAAGGAAGATCAAGCAGTACTTTCAAGAAGAGGTGACCCTTGAGCTTGAACAGGAGATCGATGTTCTGCCCGAGGGTGACGGGCCACTCTGCAGGCAGTTCATAAAACAGCTTGGCAACGATGGTTGGATGGGCATAGGCTGGCCGAAGGAGTACGGTGGTAAGGGACTCTCTGCCATAGAACAGTACATCTTCTTCGACCTCGCACTCGGTTACTACCACATTCCCATTCCCATGCTGGCGTTGATGACAGTAGGGCCCACAATAATGAAGGTAGGTTCTGAAGAGCAGAAAGCAAGGTTACTGCCGCCAATATTGAAGGGTGACCTCAGCATTGGGATAGGCTATACCGAGCCTGAAGCGGGGACAGATCTACTGTCTCTGAAGACCACAGCAGTGAGAGATGGCGATTACTACGTCATCAATGGCCAGAAGACCTTTACCTCCATGGGACATAGCTGTGACTACTACTGGCTGGCAGTGAGGACCGATCCGAAGGCTGCCAAGAAGTATCAGGGGATCTCCATTTTCCTGGTTGATGCCAAGAGCCCTGGCATCACCGTCGAGCCTATCTGGACCATGTGTGGGTTCAGGCTGAACCAGGAGTTTTTTGAGAATGTGAGGGTACCCCAGGATTGTCTGATCGGGGAGGAGAACCGGGGTGCGGAGTATCTATTCATGCAGTTGGCTCACGAGCGGATAGCTCTGTCTCCGCATTCGTTTTCCCTGGGCGCACTCAGAGGCGTGACGCAGTGGGCCAGAAAGACCAGGCTAAATGGAATCTCGATCCTCGAAGAGCGCTGGGTAAGGAACCGGCTGGTGGAACTGGCGGTAGAAATGGAGGTACTCAAGCTGCTCAACCATCGTGTGGCCTGGCTTATTGCTCAGGGTGCCGTCCCTGTCGTAGAGTCATCGATGATAAAGGTATTTGGAAGCGAGCATATCAGACGGGTTACTGATGCCTGCCTGCAGATCATGGGCTTGTTCGGACAACTTCAGACGGGATCAAAGTGGGTCCCACTCAGGGGCAGGCCGGAGCATGTGTACAGAATGGATGTCTTGCTCACCTTCGGTGGCGGCACCAACGAAGTCCTGAGAGACATGATGGCCATGATGGGCATGGGCCTGCCGAGGTCGAGATAGTACCATGGACTGCCAATCTTGCAGCCTGATAATGCAGGTCTCTATGGAAGTGACGTGTTTCACGGTCAAAGGAGGCCGATTTGAACTTTGCTCTCACTGATACGCAGGAACTCCTGAAGAAGGAAGCCCGACATTTTCTGGAGACGGAGTGTCCCAAATCGTTTGTGAAGAAGCTTGAATCCAGTGATCTGGGCTACTCTCCGGATCTCTGGAAGAAGATGGCGGAGCTGGGCTGGCTGGGATTGATAATTCCCGAGGAGTATGGCGGTGTGGGTTGTAGCTTAATGGATTTGGCTGTGCTGTTTGAAGAGGTGGGGAGAGCAGCCTTCCCCAGTCCTCTATTCACCACGGTGGTTCTGGGAGTGCTTCCTATCCTCGAGGCAGGAGATGAGGAGCAGAAGAGGCTATTGCTGCCCCAGGTCGCCAGGGGCGAAACAATCCTCACCATGGCATTGACGGAACCGGAGGCCGACTACAGGTCAAGATTCTATCGTACCCGCGCTCTTCGTAAGGGAAACCGATTTGCCGTCAGCGGCACAAAGCTCTTTGTTCACAATGCCCACATAGCTGATTACATCCTGGTGGTGGCCAGGACCGGCAGGACAAACGCGGCTGGAGAAGGCCTCAGTATCTTCATTGTCGGCAGAGAAGCTCCAGGGATAAGTCTCACTCCTCTTATCACCATAGCCGCTGACAAGCAGTTTGAGGTGGTATTTGACAGGGTGTCGTCATCTTTGAACGATACTCTGGGTGGCCTGCACAATGGGTGGCCTGTGGTTGAAGCGACATTGCGCAAGGCTACGGCCATCCGGTGCGTCGAGATGGTTGGTGTGGCACAGAAGGCACTGGAGATGACGGCCGGCTATGCATCAACGAGGATACAGTTTGCGCGACCCATTGGAAGCTTTCAGGCGGTGCAGCATCGCCTGGCAGATATGATGACAGATGTTGAGGGAGCCCGGTGGCTATCCTATCAGGCCGTCTGGCGCTTGAGCCGGGCTATGCCTGCTGACAGGGAAGTGGCAATTGCCAAAGCCTGGACTAGCGATGCTTGCCAGCGAGTTACTGCCGGAGCTCAGCATATTCATGGTGGGGTTGGCATGGATTTGGACTATGATCTCCACTACTACTTTCGCTGGTCTAAGGCTCTGGAGCTAGACTTTGGCGCTGCACCGATACATCGTTCCATAGCCGAGCCGTCCATAATTGATGATCTGTTAGCAGTATAGCAATTCAGACTCCTCTGTCCTCAGGTTTTCGACAGACAGGATTGAGTTATGGTAATCTACATGCCAAGCGGCAAAGTAGTCTATCAGATGCAGTTTGACGACCGAGCTGTGACTGTCCAGGGTGGATTTACTCAGGGGCAGTGCTATGGCTCGGTTGCACTTTGCGATGGAGAAGGAGGCATCTATGGCTGAAAGAGTGGGGATAGTGGCGGTGGCTCAGACCAAGTATAGCCCCAATAGGGCTGACGCAAACGAAGGGGAGCTGGTTTATGAGGCCATTAAGCAGGTCCTGCAAGAGACAGGTCTGAAGTTTGCGCAGGACGGCACTGGCATTGATGCCAGCGTCACCTGCTCTCAGGACTTCTGGGATGGCAGAACCATATCAAGCTGTAACGTGATGTCGTATGTGGGTGCCCATCATAGTGATGAGGACAAGGTAGCTGAGGACTCGCTCAACGCGGTCTACACTGCATTTGCCCGGATTCTCTCAGGCCATCAGGATATTGTTCTGGTTGCCACCCACTGCAAGGAATCCCAGGGCGACAAGAGGGGTATAGAGAATGCAGCCTTAGACCCCATTTTCCTGAGAGTTCTGGGCCTTGACTTCCTCAGCGCTGCTGCCTTGCAAGCCAGGCGTTACATGTATAAGTATGGGATCACGCCCGAGCAGTGTGCCAAAGTGGCGGTGAAGAACCGCGGTAATGCCAGGAAGAATCCCTTCGCTCAGGAGCCGCTGGATATCACCGTAGAGGAAGTCCTGGGTTCGCAAGTGCTGGCATCCCCCATCAGGCAACTGGATACGAAACCCACTTCTGATGGTGCATGCGCCATGATCCTGGCCCGGGAGAGCAAAGCCAAAAAGCTCACTTCGAAACCTGTTTGGATACTGGGAGCTTCGAACTGCTATGAGACACACTATCTGGGCGACAGGGATCTAGCGGAGTGCGACGGTCTGGTAGCTGCCGCCAAAAAAGCCTACAAGATGGCGGGCATCAAGGATCCCATGAAGCAGATCGACGTGGCCGAGATATCGGAGGAGTACTCCTATCAGGAGTTGCTGTGGATGGAAGGGCTGGGCTTCTGTCCACGGGGAGAAGCAGGCAAGGTTATTGATGGTGGCGTGACTCAGATGGGAGGCCGGCTTCCGGTGAACCCATCGGGAGGAATGCTTTCAGGGAATCCAACTGTAGTGGCAGGCATGACACGTGTGGCGGAAGCAGTCTTGCAGTTGCGGGGTGAGGCGGGTGACAGACAGGTGACAGGAGCCAAGAGGGCTTTGGCACATGGTTTCACCGGCGTCTGTGGTCAACTGCAGGGTGTCATGATCCTGGGTAACAGTTAGTTGGAGGTAGAGACATGGCAAACAGAGTAGCGATAGTAGGAATAGGCCAGACGTACCACAAGAGCAATCGCAAGGATGTCAACCAGCAGGAAATGGTTGGTGAAGCAGTCAGAGCAGCGCTGGCTGACGCCCAGATGAAGGCCAAGGATATTGAAGCTGTATTCACGTCAAACATGGAGACTTTTGAAGGGATCTATCTCCCCGATCACTTGATGGTCGATGAGGTAGCGGCTTTCATGAAACCGGGGCTGAAGGTTAACACCGGGGGAACCACCGGTGCGTCGGTTATAGAAGAGGGCTTCCATTTTGTTGCCTCAGGCCTCTTCGATACCGCTCTGGTCATCGGATTTGAGAAGCAGGATACGGGCGACACCACCGCGGCTATCACCGCCGCCGTCACCCCGGTTTGGGGCAAGGGGGTGGCCACTGGCGCTATTGGAGAGTTCGCCAAGCAGGCACTGACGTACATGGAGAAGACTGGAGCCAAGGAAGAGCATGCTGCCAAGGTTCGCTTGAAGGCAGATAAGGGCGCCTGCAAAAACCCTTATGCTCATCTGAAGCTGGGCTTGAAGAGCATTGATGAGATTCTCAATTCTGGCTATCTGGTGTGGCCCCTCCGGCTGCTGGACTTCTGCCCTCAGTCGTGTGGAGCCTGTGCCCTGATCGTTGCATCGGAGAGCAAAGCTAAGAAGATCACCAAGAAACCGGTGTGGATGGCTGATGTCGTCACGGTGCATCAGGAGCCTTTCCGGGCTGGTTCCTTTGGTGACCCCACCGGCACTGAAGAGTACAGTCAGGATATTGCCGCTGAGAGGCTCTACAAGAGAAACGGCATCACCAATCCCATCAAGGACATCTGTATGGCGGAGATCTACGAGCCCTCTAACTGGGAAGAGATGAATCTCTACGAGCATTTCCATTTCTGTGAGAAGTACCAGGGTTGGAAGCTGGTGGAAAAAGGGATAACTGAAATGGAAGGGGAATTCCCGGTGAATCCCTCTGGCGGTGTCATTGCCACCAACCCCATAGGAGCTACGCCCACTATCCGGGTGGCAGAGGCAGCGTTGCAGGTTCGAGGGGATGCCGGCGAGCATCAGGTTACCAGGGATGTCCATACCGCATTGGCTACTGCCCTGGGTGGGCCGAACTGGACTGTCATGACATTACTCAAGAGGTCACTGTAGGAGGAGAGAAGATGACAACGGCAAAGAAACCCGAATATATCAAGGTTGAGATAGCCAGACCTCGGGCCTACAGATGGTCCAGCGGCAGGTACCTGGGCAGACTGTATAAGGAAGCCATGGAGAATAGGAAACTGGTGACCAACCGCTGCCCCAAGTGCAAGGAGCTTCTGTGGCCGCCTTCAGGGGTTTGCGGAAGGTGCAACGTGGCGGCGGGCGAAGACTGGGTGGAGATGAGCGACAAGGGCACGGTCATACAGTATACCTACCTCGTCTTTCCCCTGTGGGATCCTCACTACGGAGACAGAATTGCCAATCCCTACCCCACTGGCACCATCAAACTGGACAATGGCGTGTTCCTGGTACACTTCCTTGAGGAGAAGGACCCGGAGAAGCTGAAGAATGTGAAGCGGGTGCAGGCGGTGTGGAAAGAAGAGGGCAGAGGTCGCGGTTTGGCCGATATCTTGTATTTCAGGACGATTGAGGAGTAGGAGGGCAAGAGATGGCTGAGTTGATGGCTGATAGAGTTGAAAAGCTGAAGGACGCAGACGTTTTTGTCTACCACGGGAAGATATATATCCCTAACACATACACCGCCGGTGCGGTGGGGAGCCGTTTTCTGATTGAGATGAGGGACAACAAGAAGATCATGGGGACAAAGTGCACCACATGTGACTTGGTCTACGTGCCGGCTCGTTCCGTCTGCAAGCACTGTTTCGCTCAGCTCGACCAGTGGGTAGAAGTCAGCGACAAGGGTACGCTGCTCACCTACACCGTGGCTGGCCAATCGAACGGTGTGCAGCCGGTCGATCCTCCCATAATCTATGGCATAGTCCAGCTTGATGGAGCCAGCACAGGCCTGGTGCATATGCTCAGCGGGGTGGATTTCGAGAAGCTGGCCGTAGGGATGCGTGTCAAGGCCGTTTTCGCGGAAAAACGGGTGGGCAGCATTCTGGATATCAAGTATTTCGCTCCCCTGTGATAGAGCGCACCTTGACTCCACCTCTGCACTGTAGTGATCTGGGAGTCGTGTATGTCGAAGAAAGTCCTCCGTACCAGACTGTGTGATCTGTTAGACATTGAGTATCCGATTCTCCTGGCTGGTATGGGTGGTGCTGCCAATGCCGAGCTGGCGGCAGCCGTCTCCGAGGCTGGCGGCCTGGGCATCATTGGGGCCATAAACTTGACCCCTGACGAGCTGGACGCTGAGATCAGGAAGTTGAAGAAGCTCACCTCCAAGCCTTTCGGTGTCGATACGATAGCTCCCACGAACATGGTGGATACGGCTACGATTGAAGAGCTGAGGAAATATATACCTGATGAAGCTGTTGCATATGCATCCAAACTGGCGAAGGAGTTGGGCATTCCGGTACCTGAAGGCACCCAGTTTGGCAAAGAAGGCGGCACAGGCTGGGCAGCTGGTATGACGCCAAAGCAGATCGAGGTAGTCTATGAGCACAAAGTGCCGGTTTTTGCGGCTGCCCTGGGCAGCCCGGCCTTCATGGTTCCCGAAGCTCACTCACGAGGCATGAAGGTGATTGGACTGGTAGGCACCGTCAACCAGGCGCGGAAGGAAGCGGAGGCCGGAGTGGACATTATTGTGGCTCAAGGCCATGAAGGTGGAGGGCACACAGGGCATGTAGGTACCATGCCTCTGGTGCGGCTGGTGGCGGAAGCGGTGGCCCCAACCCCTGTGGTGGCAGCCGGTGGCATTGCTGATGGTCGCGGTCTTGTGGCGGCGCTGGCACTCGGTGCGTGTGGAGTATGGTGCGGCACCGCCTTCCTTTGCACCTATGAAGC
>JBGOWL010000096.1:0-6266 GCA_041478585.1 Dehalococcoidia bacterium
CCACGATCTTCATCACCGGTACCGGGTTGAAGAAATGCAACCCCAATACTTGGGTTTGTCTCTTGGTGGCCATGGCCATGTCCAGGATTGACAGGCATGAGGTGTTGCTGGCCAGAAGGGCGTGTGGCGGGCAGACTTTGTCCAGAGCAGCAAAAACCCTTTTCTTTTCATCCATGTTCTCAATGACTGCTTCTATGACCAGGTCGCAGTCCTTGAAATCCTCGAATTTGGTGGTGCCCTTGATGCGGCCCAGGATTTTGCTCTTCTCCTCCTCTGTTATGCGGCCCTTCTTGGCTGCCCTGTCGAGTGACGAGGCAATGTTTCCCATGCCCTTGTCCAGGAATGCCTGGTTGACCTCGAGCACTACCACCTGGTAGCCGGCGCGCGCACTGACCTCGACAATCCCGCCTCCCATCTGGCCGCAACCCACCACCCCAACATTCTTGATATTCATCCTGATCTTGCTCCTTTCTTTTCGCAGTTTCTGCTAGGGTCCTCGGATATTACTTGCCCTTCAGCGTGGGCTTCCTTTTCTCCAACCAGGCGTCTCTGGCCTCCTTGTGATCTTCGCTGGCGACAACGACATCCATGAGCCTTGACTCCAGCATCAGGCCATCGTCCAGGTTCATCCCGGTCCCTCTTATCATGGCCTCTTTGGCTGCCCTTACTGCCAGGGGAGGCATTTCGCACAGCTTCTGGGCCCACTCCTCAACCGTGGGCATAAGCTGTTCCTGGGGGACCACCTTGTTGACCAGCCCGATACGGTAGGCCTCTTGAGCATCGATGCGCTGTCCGAAGAAGATCATCTCGGCTGCTTTGGCAAATGGAATAGCCCGGGGCAGCCTCTGCGTGCCACCCCAGCCGGGGATGATGCCCAGGGTTACCTCGGGGGCTCCAAAAGTTGCGTGTTCGGCAGCGATCCTCAGATCACATGCCAGTGCCAGCTCCATGCCGCCACCAAGTGCATGTCCATTGACGGCAGCTATGATCGGCTTCCACAACTCCAGCCCACGCAGTATAGTGGGAGGCATGCGCCACCATTCATTACGGATATCGTTCAGCATAGGCAGCATGTCCTTGATATCGGCACCGACGCAGAAGGCTCGATTACCACTGCCGGTCAGGATGGCCACCCATGTGTCATTGTCATCTCTGAAGTCTATCAATGCATCGCTAAGCTCTTTGAATGTCTGCGGGTCGAGGGAGTTCAAGGCGCGAGGCCGGTCTATGGTGATGCAGGCGATCCTTCCCCTCTTTTCGTACAAAAGTGCCATTATCTGACCCTCCTTTTGATCTGGAAGCCTTGTTCAGCTACTTCCTACAGTCGGTCATCTGCTGCCCCAATCGTTGTGGCGATGGGGTGAAGTGACCCTGATGCCGATCTTGTCCTGCCTTAGTTCTTTGCCTTTTCAGAGGCGGCGACAAAGCCGTGACGCAGAGAGCGCAGGGTGACCTGGCTATCCAGATTTGCCTCCCTGGCATAGGTCTTGACGATCTGCCAGAATCCCTGCCTGGTGAGCCTTTGCCCGAGCCTATTGAGGAACAGAGCCTGCTCACTTCTATGGTGCATCAATTGAGGGCGGACTTCATCCATATACTTCTTCAATGTGGGAACGTAACTCCGGCTTATGGATGTATGCCGATCCTTGGAACTTGTTATCAAAACAGAGTCATCCTGCAGGTTCAGGCTATCCATATTCAGTGAGGTGAGTTCGGTCACCTGCATGCCGCTGACGTAGAGCAGTTCCAGCATGGCTTTGTCTCGCTTAGCTTCCGGAGTAGGGTATTTGTCTGGCTGCTTCAACAATTCCCTCACATGATGCTCTGAGAGCGGTCGCGGCTGGCTTTTCTTGACCCTGGGGGAGCCAATATTATCGGTAAGCTTGTCCCGCATGGCCCCTTCATTTTCGAGGTATTTGAACAGGGTCCTGGCGGAGGCCGTCTTGCGCGCGACCGTAGCCAGGGCGTAGCCCCTCCGCTTCAGGTCAATAAAGTAGCTCATTACCAGTTGGAGGTCTACCCCGGACCACTGCTTCGCCCCCTTACTCTGGAAGAAGTCGGCCATCTGCAGAAGGTCGTTATTGTAAGCAGCGATTGTATTTGCAGAAAATCTCTTTTCGGTGGCAAGATGCCGCAAAAAGTCATCTATTCCCTGTTTCATCGGAGTCTCCTTTAGGGTGTGTTACTTTGAAGGTGGTGATTATTCTAACATAATGGGGGTCAAAGATGTAAAATTGCCTCGTGGACATGAAACGGGGACGTCTTGAGCAGCAGTGGAAAGCGATTCCAGCGAAACCTGGCGTATACCTGATGAAGGATGAGAAGGACAATATCCTGTACGTAGGCAAGGCGGCCAGCCTGTATCATCGGGTTGGCTCTTATTTCGGCTCTCCGGAGGAGCTTTCCCCGAAGACATGGCGAATGATAACCCAGACTGCTGACATTGATTTCTATGTCACTGATTCAGAGCAGGAGGCTCTGCTCCTTGAGTGCAGTCTCATCAAGAAATACCGTCCCCGGTACAACTTACGTCTCAAGGATGACAAGAGCTATCCTTACCTCAAGATAAGCCTCAACGAGGATTGGCCCAGAGCATGCATTACTCGGCGAGTGGAGAATGACGGTGCCAGGTATTTTGGCCCTTACGCCAGCGCTGGATCGCTACGTATAACCCTGGCCTTGATAAGAAGGCTTTTCCCACTCCGCCAATGCAGAGAGTCGATCATCGGCAAGGCGTCGCGTCCTTGCCTTGAATATCACATCCAGCGTTGCCTTGGACCATGCATCGGGGCTGTAAGTAACGAGGAGTATCGCCAGCTAATGAGACGGGTTATCCTTTTCCTGGAAGGCAAGCATGAAACGATAGTGCGAGAGTTGCATGCCAGAATGGCGCTGGCATCAGAGAACCTGGAGTTTGAAAAGGCTGCCATCCTGCGGGACCAGATACAGGCTATCGAGAGGGTTACGGAAGAACAGAAGATCGCGTTGGCGGAGGGAGAAGCGGATGTGATTGCCTTTGCCCAGGCAGGGGATCAGGCCTATGTGCTGGTTTTCTTCATCCGTCGGGGCAAGCTCATCGGAAGGGAACATTTCATCTTGACAGGAACAAAGGACGAGGAGTCCTCCCAGATTATGACCAGCTTTGTGCAGCAGTTCTACAGCTCTGCTTCTCACATACCGAAGCGGATACTGCTTCAGCATCCGTTGAAGGAGATGCCTCTCATGACTGAGTGGCTGGAGGGCAGGAAGGGAATGAGAACAGAGATCCGGGTGCCCCAACGGGGATCCGGGAAGCGGCTTGTGGATATGGTGGCGGAGAATGCCCGGCAGGGCTTGGAGCAGACGAGGATAAAATCGCTGGCGGCCCCCGATGTCCTGAAGGGTGCTCTCGAAGAGCTGCAGGAAGTGCTTTCCTTGCCTGTACTTCCGCAGCGGGTGGAAGGCTACGATGTCTCCAATATCCAGGGGACCTCTGCGGTGGGGAGCATGGTGGTGTTCGAGCGAGGGTTGCCTAAGAAATCAGCCTATCGACTCTTCAGAATCAAGTCGGTCGCCGGAGCCAACGATTATGCCATGCTCCAGGAGGTATTGAGGAGGCGTTTCAGGAGAGCTTCCAGTGAATCTCGAGAAGGTGCCTGGGCGGCTATGCCTGGCCTGGTACTTATTGATGGTGGCAGGGGGCAGCTCAATAGTGCCCTGGAGGTGATGCAGGGGATGGGAATCGGCCATATTCCCTGTGCCAGTATTGCCAAGGAGAATGAAGCCATCTTCCTGCCCCGGATAGCTGAGCCAATCATGCTGCCCCGTCAGTCGCTGGCTCTTTACTTCGTGCAGAGGGTAAGGGATGAGGCACACCGATTTGCCGTCGGCTACCATCATAAGGTGCACCGGAGACGTTCATTCAATTCCTCGCTGGACGACATACCAGGGATCGGGCCCAAACGCAAGCGAGCCTTACTCAGGAGGTTCGGATCAATCAAAAGGATCAGGGAAGCCACCATTGATGAACTGGCGTCGGTAGAAGGGATGACCAGATTTGTGGCAGGCAAGGTGAAGGAACACATCTGATGATTAACATCACTAATGGATATGATCGTATAGACTATACGTGGCAGATATAGAACCTCAGATGCTTTGCCTGTACCCTGAGCGCTTCTGGATGTGCTCATTTGTGGCTGGCGTTGCATTGTTATCTCAATTGTGATACATTAGGGCCAAACCTGCCTTGTGTGTGGAGTGGGTGTTTCCCCACTCTTTTTGGTTGGAGAACGGATATGAGGACAGAGAGGCAAATGGGAGGGTTGCTCAGGAGATGAAGACCGAGTTCGTCATTGCTCTTACCCAACTCGCGGCCGAGAGGAACCTGCCCAAAGAGGTTATTCTGAAGACTGTGGAATCGGCCTTAGTGCCGATATTCAAGAAGACCAGCTTTGCGCCTGATCAGGAGATATCTGTCAAGATTCTGACCCAGACAGGTGACGTCAAGGTGTTCGCCCCCAAGAAAGTGGTGAAGAGGCGTACGGATCCACGCAAGGAGATGCTGCTTTCTGAGGCGAGGAAGCTGAAGGCGGATGCTCAGGTTGGCGATGTGATCGAGGTAGAGTGTACTCCAGAGAATGCCGGCCGCATTGCCGCTCAGACTGCCAAGCAGGTGATATTACAGCGTTTGCGGGAGGCTGAACGGGATGCCATATTTGGCGAGTATGCTGACAAAGAGGGAGACGTCGTCAGCGGTGTCGTCAATGGAATAGAACCGAAGCATATCAGGGTTGATCTGGGGAAGGCGGAGGCGATACTTCCTCTGGCCGAGCAAATGGTCACAGACCGTTATCGGATGGGGCAGAGGCTGAAGTACTACCTGCTGAAGGTATTGCGTACTGCCAGGGGTACACAGCTTGTAGTATCGCGGACGCATCAGAACCTTCTTCGCCGCCTGTTTGAAATTGAGATTCCCGAGGTTTACAACGGCACAGTTGAGATCAAGGCTGTAGCCCGCGAGCCAGGCTATCGGAGCAAGGTTGCTGTTGTCGCCCGTCAGGAGGGAGTTGATGCGGTCGGGTCATGTCTCGGGTTGCGCAGCATCAGAATGCAGAACATCACCAAAGAACTCGGTGGGGAAAAAATCGATGTTATTCAATGGCACCCCGACCCGGCGGTTTTCATTGGCAATGCACTGAGCCCGGCTTCAATCGTCAAGGTGGAAATCAACGGGAATGAGAAGAGCGCCAGTGTCGTTGTCCCTGATAAGCAGCTTTCTCTGGCTATTGGCAAGGGAGGGCAGAATGCTCGACTAGCCGCTAGGCTAACCGGTTGGCGAATTGATATCAAAAGCACCTCTATGCTTGAGGGAGGGGCTGCTCCCAGGGTGGGGGAGGTTTCCAAAGCTGAGAAGGCAGTACCGAGCGAGGCTGTGGCGGTGCTTGAACCTGTGGAACAGGTTGTTGAGGCAGAGGCGGTGCCGGAGGCAGTGGCTTCAGTAGTTGGGGAAGTTGAGGAGCAGGTTGCTGCTCCCGCAGCGGCGGAGGAGGTCCAGCCGGTAGTGGTTTCACCGGAGGAGCCACTGGAGGTATCGGCAGAGCCAGAGCCTGCTCAGCGGATCTACTCCTTCGAAGAGATACTCTCAGAAATAGAGGCAGTTACTGGCAGCATCAAGAGGCGGTACTCAAAGAAAAAAGTGGAAGACAAGCCGGTGACTGTGTTGGATACCAGTCCCAGGAAGGGCAAGAAGGGAAGCGTTGGCAAGGACGAAGATCTGGCGGGTAAACCGAAGTCGAAGAAGTCAATACGGCGACAGCCTCTGCCGGAAGATTTTGATGATGATAGTGGCGGCGATGATGGCGGTGGTGATGATGTCGGTGGAGACGATGATGGCGGCGGAGAGGAGTAGGGTAGCGCACCAGAGCCTGAAGCATATTCCGGAGCGCACCTGTATTGCCTGTCGCAAGCTGAAGCCGAAGCGGCAGTTGATTCGTCTGGTCTATAGCAGTGCCATCGGTGTGGTTGAGGTGGATCAGTCTGGCAAGAAGCCCGGGAGAGGGGGCTACCTATGTTCAACTCGAGATTGCTGGGGTAAGCGGCTGAGTAAAAACAGGTTAGAGCACGTATTGCGGGGCAGAATGAGCGCTGAGAATTGGGCTTACATCGTCAGGTTTGGCGCTGAGCTTGGTGCTGGCGCCGAGGAGCAGTCATCTGAAGTGGGAGAATTTGAATGACAAAAAGCATTGGTGAGAAGGGTTCGCCTTCCAAGGGCGAACGTCAACGCCAGC
>JBGOWL010000231.1:0-3426 GCA_041478585.1 Dehalococcoidia bacterium
CATGAGACTCCCGCAAGTTCCCGGCCGCCTAGTCATACGGCGCAGGCTGCATTTCGCGGATTATCTCAATAGCTCTGACACGCAGCTTCTCCAGGCATGTCTCCAGCCCGTCTAGCTCTTTCTCTGAGAGGCATGCCGTGATATTGTTGGTCACCTTGGCAGCCCATTGAAGCCTGAAGATTTCTTCACCCTTTTTTGTCAGGGAAATCCTCACCAGGTTCTTTTGCTCCAGGTCTTTTGTTCTCTTGATCAGCCCCTGTTTCTGCATCCGCTTCAGCAACGCAGACATTGAATGCGGTTCTCTATAGAGCGTGCGAGCCAGTTGAGACGGCGTTACCGGCTGGGTGGCAGATTTCAGTATGAGCAGCACCCCCGCCTGGATAATTGAAGAAATGCCAATCTGAGCTAGTTCAAGCTCCCTGGCTCTTTCGACAACGGTCGCCGTTCCAAACAGTTTTATCCACGCCTTCTCATTTCTGTTCTGTTCCAAAGCCTCTCTCATCAGAATTGCCTGCCTCCTATCTTCATGTCTGCTTTGCCCGGCTTGTTCTCTTGACTACCACCAATGCCCAGATATGGGGATTTCCTATAGGCATATCCTGTAAGTCTAACTCGGGTCTAACCTGCGTACAATAGCACGGGGTTGGATAGGTTGTCAACCACCATTTATTATTCTTTCCCGTGACCAAGCGGGATATTGTTCTCGCCGGAGTGGACTTGCATATCGAAAGCGTCAAGGATGAAAGGATGACAGGATTGTATTTAGGATAAGGCAGGAGTCCGCCCACCAGCCATAGCAGGAATGCCCCCAAGGGAATTCGAATCCCTGTTTTCGGCTTGAAAGGCCGACGTCCTAGGCCCCTAGACGATGAGGGCACCAACGCGAAGAGTATATAATGGTCTGGAACAAATAACAAGCGTCGCGGCGTTACGGGTAGACAGGCAATGCCTCTAACCCCGTGGTCTCAGGAAAGCCCAGCATCAGGTTCATATTCTGGATCGCCTGCCCGGCTCCCCCCTTGACCAGATTGTCAATGCAACTGACTACTATCAGCCTGTTGGTTCTCAGGTCAATGGTGGGATGGAGAAGGCACAGATTGCTGCCCCAAGCTTGCTTGGTCTGCGGTGGGATATCCACAACCTTCACAAAAGGCTCACCTTTGTAGAATTCCCGATAGTGCTGTCTCAATTCGGCTATCCCCTGCTGGCTAACGGCAATCTTCCCCTCCACCAATCGGGCATAGCACGAGCTGAGAATTCCCCGTGTCATGGGCACCAGATGAGGCAGAAAGGTCACCGATACTGGCTTGTCTGGATGGAATGCGCTCAGCTCCTGGACTATCTCGGGGATGTGGCGATGGCCTTCCAGAGAGTAGGCTGACACACTCTCGTTGATCTCCGCATAGTGCGTTCCCAGGCTGGGCGTTCTGCCTGCACCTGACACGCCCGATTTGCTGTCAACGATAACGTCAGGTTGGATAAGCCCCGCCTTGAGCGCCGGAGCCAGGGCCAGGATTGCACTGGTCGGATAGCAGCCGGGATTGGCCACCAGAGATGCTGGTGCAACCTCAGACCGGTGAAGCTCCGTGAGGCCATAGACAGCCTTCGGCAGCAGTTCCACTGCGGGATGCGTGAAATCATACCACCGCGGGTATTCCGCCGCGTCCTTCAGTCTGAAGTCGGCGCTGAGGTCTACCACCTTCACACCCTTCTTGACCAGAGGTGCGATGGCTTCCGCGCTCGCCTTATGGGGTAGCGATGAAAAGACCAGGTCTGCCTCCCTGGGCTCCGCCTCAATGACGAGGTCGATGTCGGAGAGGTAAGGCATGACTTTGCCCAGCTTCTTCCCTGCTTCGCTTCGCCCGGTTACAGAGATAATCTGCACCCCGGGATGGCCATAGAGCAGGCGAGCTACCTCTGCGCCTATGTAGCCGGTGATATTGATGATGGCTATTCTGAACTGCTTCATTCGTCACGCCCTCTGCATTCTTCTGACAGTCCTGCTGAAAAGGATTTTATCGCTTGAACATCGGCTAAGGCAACTCTGAGCATCAATGCTGTGAATTGGCTATCCGCGGGCTTCTGTAGCACTCGGACAAAGTTCTCGCAAAACACAAAGGTGACAGCGGGGTCGCTGGGCCTTGCATACCTTCCGCCCATGCTCCACCATATTGAGGTGGAACTCATAGACTTGGCCTGCTGGAATCAGATTCTCCAGAATCTCGTGGGCTTGCTCGGCGGAGACCTTGGAGTGAAGTAGGCCCAGTCTCCTGGCCACTCGAAAGACGTGGGTGTCGACAGGCAGAGCAGGTCTCCCCATAGAGAAGAGCAGTACGCACGCTGCGGTCTTCGGCCCCACTCCAGGCAGTTTCCTCAGCCAGGCTTTGGCTTCGGCCAGGCTGAAACTGCCTAGGAAATCCAGGTCAAAGTCACCTTGCTCCTGTCTCACCTCTTGGAGTATATTCTTAATTCGCCGCGCCTTTATTTCCGCCAGGCCGCCCACCCTTATGGCCCGGGTTATTTCGCTGGGGCTGGCATCAGCTACAGCTTCCCATCCGCCAAAGGCAGCCATGAGGGAATCAAAGGCTCGTTCTGAGTTCACATCCGAGGTATTCTGGGAGAGCACAGTGGCCACCAGTGTGGACATCGGGTCTCCCTTCGGCTTCCAGGAACGCGGCCCATGCTCCTGCCTCAAGAGGCGGAGGATCTGATCAATCCTCACCCGACACCCCGAAGGTGACAGGTGTCGTTGAGCAACAGCATCACTGGAACATCATTCTCTATCTCGACCAGGCTTATGGCACAAAGCCCCTGCTGTATCTGCCAGAAGTGGGAGTTGTCCAGACCGAGAAGACTGCACAGCAGCACCTTGCAGACTACCTTATGCGAAACCAGGACAACAGTCTGCCCGGGATGACGCGGCACTAGGGTTTCCACCGCGCTGGTTACCCTTTCCCTGACCTGCTCCAGGCCCTCACCGCCGGGGAAGGTGGCCAAATGCGGACTCTGCAGCCAGAGCCTGTACAGCTCAGGGTCATTTGCCTCTGCTTCCTTCAGGCTGAGCCCCTGCCAGCTCCCGTAGTCTATGTCTATGAGCCCTTCAAGCGTTTGAGCTTTCAATCTAAGTGACTCTGCCAGGATTTCTGCTGTGGTCACTGCTCTTTTCAGGGGACTGGAGTACACGGCAGTCACTCGCCATAGAGCCATCCTTGTCGCCGTCGCCCTGGCCTGCCGCAGGCCGGTTTCATCCAGTTCCAGATCCGCTCTTCCGCGAAGTCTCTCCCCTTCGCCCTCATTCCACGCGGTTTGTCCATGCCTGATTATGATGAGACGGGTCAAGGATGGCACCTCCTTGCCTGACAGATTTCATTGTGACACGGATGAGCGCTCGTTTTTCAGCCGGCAGCAGCAATTGTACCAGATTCA
>JBGOWL010000152.1:0-4749 GCA_041478585.1 Dehalococcoidia bacterium
CTCTTCTTCAGTGTCACCGGCGCTGCAACACCCCGGCAACTCAGGGCAATATGCTGCATAGCTCTTGGTTTCCGGGTCGCGCTCGATAACTATACGGAATTTCATGTCCACCTTCTCGCGGAGTCAGTATACACCTAAGACCGATGGCAGTCTACCGCAAGCCGGTGTCCTGCCAGGTGATAGGTCAAATGGAACCTCGATCTGATTATCACCACAGAGATGATGGCGCCAGGCAGTATCCAAGTTCAGGCTTCTCTGGCCACTTCCACCAGAGCGGTATTGTAGGTGAAGGAGCCGCCGGGTGAGTATTTGTCATTGGTGAGAACGTTGGCGCAACCAGCCCTATCCAACCCCTTGTCATCCGATGCGTACCAGGCACCATGCGGCACATCGACAACCCCGGGCATAATCCTCTCCGTCACCGCGGCACGAATGACTATCTCGCCCCTATCATTGAACACCCTGACCATGTCACCGTCATTGATACTCCTCGCCCGCGCATCCTGAGAGTTGATCAGGATGGTCTGTTCCTGGAGTTCCCGCAGCCAAGGTATGTTGTCAAACTGGCTCAGGGCACGCCTCTTCAGATGAGTGGTAACCAACTGGAGAGGATACTTCTCTGTCAACGGGTCATCCCGGCCCTCCCAACTCTCTATGTATTTTGGAATCGGCGTTAGCCCGGAGATGCCCAGGTCCTTCCACTGCTGGGAGTATATCTCGATCTTCCCCGAAGGAGTGAGGAACGGGTTGTTGGCAGGGTCTTCTATTTGAGCCTTGAAGGCAACTTGGGGCTTCAGCGTCTTCAACCTGTAGACACCTCTCTTCTTGAATCTAGCGTAATCGTAGACACCATTGCGCATTGCCCTCTCTTCCAGTATCTCCTCTTCACTCCTGTCCAGGTATCCATCTATACCCATGCGTTTGGCCAACTCAACCGCAATCTGCGCCGGCGGCTTGCACTCCCCGAGTGGCTCGATCGCCTTGTTTACCATGCCAATGAATGAGGTGCCCACCCCGAGAGTGATATCGTTCCTCTCCATGAAGGTGGCTACCGGCAGCACGATATCGCCGAACTTGGCCGTCGGCGTCATGAACTGTTCTTCAACGACGATGAACTCCAGCGATCGCAGGGCTTTGGCGATCTTGTTGCTGTCCGGAAACTGGACCAGGTAGTTGCACTGGGCCACAACGAGAGCTTTGTAGTTCGTGAAGTAGCCACCTGCTTTGCCCCTCAGGATAGCATCCGCCAGCCTGGAGAAGTGTATCCTGGGTTCCCTGTAGAATAAAGGGCCTCTCTTCCTTGAGGGGAAAGCTTTTTCGACGGGATTTGGTGCCCTCTCGATGGCACTGACCATAGCGTTGACCGGATAGGGGAAACCGCCCATCACCGATTCCCAGGCCCTGGCCCCGGCATCACCTCCATGAATCCCAACGTTACCCGTCATCGCGGCCATGGTGATGGCCGCACGGTGATACTGCTCGCCATAAGCGGTACGGCCCGGGGCTATACCGGTCATCAGCGCCGCCGGGCTGACAGTGGCATACTCACGGGCCAGTTGTTCTATGGTCTCGGCGCCGACCCCTGTTATCGGCTCTGCCCAGGCAGGTGTTTTGGGCACCCCGTCTTCAGAGCCCATAACATAGTCCTCGAAGCGATCGAATCCAACGGTGTATTTGGAAATGAAGGTCTCGTCATATAGGTTCTCTTTGATCATGACATGGGCCATGGCAATCAGCATGGCAGTATCTGTGCCAGGTCGGATAGGTATCCAGAGGTCAGCGAATGTCGCTGCACTATCAGTGTGGCGCGGATCAACAGACACGATTCTGGCCCCTGCCTCCTTGGCCCGGGCCAGATACCAGCAGGTGTTGGTGCCAGTGACTGTGTTGGCAGGATTCCAGCCCCACATGATGATCAGTCTAGAATTGAGCAGGTCATCCCGGGTATTGCTGGCAAACCAGGTGCCGTAGGTAACCAGAGAGGCATAGACACCGGCCTGGAACGAAGTCACCCCCCACGGCGAGGTGTAGCCACCGGCCATGCTGAGCAACCGGTCCATGGCCCCAAAGTTGTTAAGAGAGCAAACATCACCGGTCATCTGGGCCAGAATTGTTGAGGCCGCCCCGTAAGTATCCCTGATCCTCTTGAGTTCACCGGCAACCGTGTCAAGAGCCTCGTCCCATGAAATTCGCTCAAACCGACCCTCACCCCTCTGGCCAACCCTCTTCAAGGGATACAAGAGACGGTCCGGAGCATACACCCTCTGGCGATAGGCACGGCCTCTCAAACAGCCCCTGAGTTGAGGCTCCTCACCATCATCGGTTTCTATCCTGGTGATAACACCATCCCTGACATGGACTTTGAGAAGACAAGCGCCGCCGCAGTGGCTGGCACAAACCGTGGGAACAATCCTGTCCGTCTTTTTGGATATGCTGCTTCTCCCATCAGTCATGTTTCAGTTCTCTCCCGTTTCTTCGACCAGAGCAGCTCGATCATGACGCCGCCAATCCTGTCGGTGCTCAAATAGGCAAAAGCCATCCAACCGAGATTGAGCCAGAAAACAGGCTCGATGCCCCTGCTTTTGAACTCAGCCAACATACCGTCAAAATCATCCACCTGAAAACCCAGATGGTGCAGGCCCTCCCCCTTGCTTTCAAGGAACTCGGTATAGATGTTTTCCCCTTCCAGAGGTTGAATCAACTCGATCTGGATTGGCCCTGACTGTGCAAAGGCCACCTTGATCCTGGCGTTGGTGGGCTGGCCACGCAAAATAACGCCTTCGAACTTGACCTCTGGCACTATCGAAAAGAGACCTATGCCGAAGGTGGAGTAGTAGAAGGCCGCCGTCTTCTCGATATCCCTTACCACAATGCCCACCTGGCTCACCGGTGGCAGTGCTATTGCCGATTCACTTTTCATCTTCAGACCCTCCCAACCTGAACCAGGGCTGTGTTGGAGCAGTACGCTCCGCCCGGCGAATGCTCATCCCTGGTGAGAACATTACAGCAACCTCCTCGATCGACCCCTTTCTCATCAGGGTCATACCAGGCCCCTTGCGGAACGTCCACCACCCCAGGCATGATCCTCTCTGTTATCCTGGCGGGGATGATCATCTCACCCCTGTCGTTGAATACACTGACCATATCCCCATCCTTGATGCCCCTGGCCTCAGCGTCATCAGAATTGATCCATACCACCTGGGGTTGAAGATCGCGCAGCCAGGGCAGGTTGTCGTACTGGGAATGCGCCCGCCTCATAATGTGAGTGGTGATAAGCTGCAATGGGTATTTCCTGGCCAGCAGGTCATTGCGACCCTCCCAGGCTTCGATATATTTGGGGATTGGCGGAATCTGAGGATCATCCATGTCCGCCAGTCGCTGGGAGTAGATCTCGATCTTGCCACTCGGCGTGGGAAACGGATTATTGGCGGGATCATCTATCTGCGCCTCGAAGGCCACGAATGATTCAGACATTCTCAGCTTGTGAATACCGTTCTTCTTGAATGTGTCGTAGTCAGCGATGTCCCTGCTGCCTTTGACGATCTCTCGAAGCCACTCATCCTCTGTCCTGTCACTGAAATCGGGAATGCCGAGCCTGGCTGCCAACTCAACGCCTATCTGCAAATGAGATTTGGCTTCGCCCGGCGGATCAATAGTCTTGTTCATATAGCCGTAGAAGCCGGTGGCACCATCAAGGGCGATATCGTTCTTCTCCAGGGAAGTGCAGGTGGGCAGCAGCAGATCGGCAAACCTGGCTCCAGGCGTCATGAACTGCTCGAAAACAACCACAAACTCCAGCTTCTTCAATGCCTGGACTGCCTTATTGACGTTGAGATACTGATTCGGATAGTCGGTGTCCACCAGGTACAGCAGTTTGTAGTCGGCGGGATAGCCTCCAGCCTTACCATGAAGAATGGCATCAGACATCCTGGCCGTATTGACCTGCCCCCTCCTCATGGCAATACCAAAGCCAGGAAGGGCATTCTTGCGTGGCGGAGCATCGGCTTCAACCGGATTGCGCGGTGGCCTCAGACCCCGACCCAGGCTGAAGTAGGCAGTGGGCCCGGCAGTGGGCCAGGACCGCCCCCCCGAACTCCCGCCGTGGATGCCGACGTTGCCTGTCATGACTGCCAGAACCATGGCCGCCCGGTGATACTGCTCTCCATAGGCAGTACGACCAGGACCGATGCCAGCGATGAGAGCCGCTGGCTTCGCAGTAGCATACTCTACCGCCAAATTCACGATGACATCGGTTGGTACGCCGGTGATGGCCTCAGCCCAGACAGGGCTCTTCGGTATGCCATCCTCCAGACCCAGGACATAGTGCCTGAATTGACCGAACCCAATGGTGCAGGTATCGAGGAACTTCTGATCCTGCAGGTTCTCCTTGATTATCACGTAGGCCATGGCTATGAGCATGGCAGCATCCGTGCCAGGAATAATCGGAATCCATTGGTCGGAGAAGGTAGCATTGGATTCCGTATATCTGGGATCAACAGAGACAATCCTGATCCCGGCCTCTCTGGCCTGGGCCAGGTACCAGGCAGTGTTGGTATTCTGTATGGTGACCGATGGATTCCAGCCCCACATGACTATAAGGCGCGAATTGAGGAGGTCATCCCTGGTGTTGCCCGTGTCCACAGTGCCATAGGTGGCCAACTCAGCAAACAGCCCGCCATCAAAGGAGAAGGTACCCCAGACATCCGAGCAGCCTCCTATCATATTCAGCACTCTGTAGTGGCACATGGC
>JBGOWL010000242.1:0-3254 GCA_041478585.1 Dehalococcoidia bacterium
CACACAGACTGTTCTCCACAACTTCATCCAGAGAGACCTTCTGCATTCCCAGCACACGGGGCCCGAAGGAGACGTTGTCGTAGATCGACTTCGGGAATGGGTTGGGCTGCTGGAAAACCATCCCTACCTTCTTCCTCACTTCGACCACATCGACGCCAGGGCCGTAGATATTCTGACCGTCAAGAAGCACCTCGCCGGAAACACGGGCACCGGGAATGATGTCGTTCATCCGGTTGAGAACGCGCAGAAATGTTGACTTGCCGCAGCCCGACGGCCCGATGAAAGCGGTGATCTGATTTGCCCTGATCTTCAGGTTGACTTTTTTGAGAACCTGAAGGCCACCGTAGTAGAAATCGAGCTGCCTGGTCTCCATCTTGGTGTCCATGGTCAAGCTCCTCCCGTCATCCTAGCACGAAAGCGCTGCGACAGCCAGTTGGTCATGGCGTTGCTGATGACAATCACTATGACTAGCACCACTCCGGTAGCCATGGCCTTTTCGATGGCGTTGGTGTCCATAGCCAGGTAGAAGAGGTGCATTGACAGCGTTCGCCCAGAGGACAAGAGCGAATCTGGCATGCCAGCGCTGCCGCCCATGGTCACATAGAGGCAGGCTGTTTCTCCTACCGCCCGCCCTATGCACAGGATTATGCCAGTGATAATCCCCGGCAGAGCTGCGGGCAGGATCACCCGCCATACCGTCTGCCACTTGGTTGCCCCCAGGGCCAGCGCGGCCTCGCGATGCGAACGTGGTACTGCCCTCAGCGCCTCTTCTGCGGTGCGGATGAGCGTTGGCAGCAGAAGGCAAGCCAAGGTTAGGGCTCCGGACAGAATGGAGAAACGGAAGTGGAGGGCGGTTACGAACAGTACGAAACCAAAAAGGCCGAAGACTATAGACGGCACCCCCGCCAGGACCTCCGTGCCGTATCGAATGAGGGCTGTGAACCTGTTGGCGGGGGCGTACTCGGCCAGGTAGATGGCAGCCCCCACCCCAAGTGGTATCAGGATGGCCAAAGTAACAGCAATAAGGTATAAGGTGGCCACAATAACAGTCGAGATGCCACCTTCCCCAGACAGTCCCCCTTGTGGCGGAGTAGTGAGGAAAGACCAACCGATCTCCGGCAATCCTCTGACGAAGAGGTACCCGATGATAACCAGGAGAATAGACAGGGCGACAGCGCCTGTTCCCCAGATGAACACCAGGGCGACTTTCTGGGTGCTCCTAGCAGACGTCCTGAGCATGACTTCCCCTCTTCAACATGATGAGTGCTATGCTGTTTATTACTATGATCATCAGGAAAAGGACTATTGCAATGGCAAACAGTGCGCTTTGATGCAGACCAGCGGCGTAGTTAACTTCCACTGCAATACCTCCGGCAAGGGTGCGTGCCGGATCCAATGGAGAAGTGGGAATGCGCACCGCATTGCCCATAACCATAATCATGGCCATGGCCTCTCCGATGGCTCTGCCCATCGCCAGAATAATGGAAGCGGCGATCCCCGAGCGGGAAGCTGGCAGTAGCACCCTCCATATGGTCTGCCAGTGGGTAGCACCCAGTGCCAGAGCACCTTCTTTGTGGCTCTTGGGTACAGCCCTGATGCTGTCTTCACTGATGCTGACAATAGTCGGCAGTACCATGGCCGTGAGGACGATGACTCCGGCAGCCACACTGAAGCCCGGGCCCCCAATCTGGCGGACCAAGGGCACAATGAGAACCAACCCCACCAGGCCATACACCACTGAAGGGATGCCCACCAGGAGTTCCACGGCTGGCCTGAGAAACTGACGAACCCGGTGGGGAGCTACCTCAGCCAGCAGAATGGCACAGCCAACACCCAGGGGAATGGCGAAGAGCAAAGCACCGACAGTCACCAGGATCGACCCCACTATCATTGGCAGAATGCCGAACTTGCCATCGGAGGGTCGCCATTCCGTTCCGAAGAGAAAATCCAGCAGGCCGACCTGCTGAAACGCGGGCAAGGACTCTTTGAGGGTGAATACGGCGATGGCCAGTAGTATCACAAAGGAAATCGAAGCGCAGACTAGCACCAGAACGCGGGAACTTCGATCAGTCAGATATCGAGACCTCATTCGCTCCTCAATACTTCGCCGGGATGGGCCAGCCTCTTAGCTTAGCCCACCCCCAGCAACTCTACCAGGCCCAATCGGCCAGCGCACTCAGATTACTGAGATGTAGCCTTCGTCGGAGACAACAGCCTGACCATCCTCGCTGAGGCAGAAGTCGATGAAATCCTTCACCAATCCTGTCGGCTGCTCCTTGGTCAGAAAGTAGAGGGAGCGGACGATAGGATAGCTTCCGCTCTTAGCATTCTCCGCAGTGGCGGCCACGCCGTCTATGGCCAGCGCCTTGACATCTGCGTCAACCAAGCCCATAGAGATGAAGCCAATGGCATACTTGTCCCCTTTGACAGTCTGCTTAATGGCCCCGTTTGACGGCAGCAGGATGGCCGTATCGACTATCTCCACAGCAGGCTCAGGTTTGTCCATCACCATCTCCTCAAAGGCTGTCCTGGTGCCTGACCCTTCCTCTCTGGCCACCACAGTTATCGAATGGTTCGGCCCGCCGACCCCATTCCAGTTGGTGATGGTGCCGCTGAATATCTCCCGCACCTGGGTCTTGGTCAGTCCGGTGACAGAGTTTCCAGGGCTGCTGACAATGGCGATGCCATCTTTGGCCAGCCAGTGCTTCACCAGTTGTGGCTCATCGGTCTTGAGCTCCCTGGATATGGCACCGATATCAACCGTGCCGTCGTTGCAGGCCGTGACACCAACGCTGGAGCCTCCACCGCCGATGGTCACTTCAACATCCGGATTATCTTCCTTGAATGACTGCGCCAGCTTCTCCGCCAGAGGCTGGACCGTGGTGGAACCGGCTTCAGTAATCGTCCCTGACGTCCCACTGCTGCAGCCAGCAAGCACAAGCAGAGCTACCAGCAGCAGCAGCGCCGGTAGCAAGAACCACACTTTTCTGAACTTCATTCTGTTTGTTCCTCCTTCACCAGAAATCCTATTCCATCTATCGAGAAGCAGCCGTTAGTTCGATCACAGGTCGCGAATTCGTATACCCCTTTTGGGGTATTCCAGCATGCTCGAAAAGCAACCTCAGCAAGGCGTCTGCGGTGGCTAGATTGGTCGCCACGGGCACATTGTGAACGTCGCAAACCCGAAGCAGTGCTGACACATCCGGCTCATGGGGATGGGCGGTCAGCGGATCTCGCAGGAAGATAACTGCCTG
>JBGOWL010000153.1:0-4732 GCA_041478585.1 Dehalococcoidia bacterium
GATTTTTTTGCGGAGAGTTTGATCCTGGCTCAGGATGAACGCTGGCGGCGTGCTTAATACATGCAAGTCGAACGAAGAGCCTTTGTAGCAATACGGAGGTTTCTTAGTGGCGAACGGGTGCGTAACGCGTTGGTGACCTGCCCCGAAGTGTGGGATAACAGTTCGAAAGGACTGCTAATACCGCATGTGGTCCTCCGGGTTAGAGGCTGGAGGTCTAAAGCAGTAATGCGCTTCGGGAGGGACCTGCGTCCCATCAGCTAGTTGGTGAGGTAACGGCCCACCAAGGCTACGACGGGTAGGGGACCTGAGAGGGTGGCCCCCCACACTGGCACTGAAATACGGGCCAGACACCTACGGGTGGCAGCAGTAGGGAATATTGCACAATGGGCGAAAGCCTGATGCAGCAACGCCGCGTGCGCGATGAAGGTCTTCGGATCGTAAAGCGCTTTTCGGGGAGAAGAGGAAGGACAGTATCCCCGGAATAAGTCTCGGCTAACTACGTGCCAGCAGCCGCGGTAAAACGTAGGAGGCGAGCGTTATCCGAATTTACTGGGCGTAAAGCGTGTGCAGGCGGTGCGATAAGTTGGATGTGAAATCTCCTGGCTCAACTGGGAGGGGTCGTTCAAGACTGTCGGACTAGAGGGCGGTAGAGGGAGGTGGAATTCCCGGTGTAGTGGTGAAATGCGTAGATATCGGGAGGAACACCTGTGGCGAAAGCGGCCTCCTGGGCCGCACCTGACGCTCAGACACGAAAGCTAGGGGAGCAAACGGGATTAGAAACCCCGGTAGTCCTAGCTGTAAACGATGTGGACTAGGTGTTGGTGGGGTAAAAGCCATCGGTGCCGAAGCAAACGCGGTAAGTCCACCGCCTGGGGACTACGGCCGCAAGGCTAAAACTCAAAGGAATTGACGGGGGCCCGCACAAGCAGCGGAGCGTGTGGTTCAATTCGATGCTACACGAAAAACCTTACCAAGGCTTGACATGCTGGTAGTAGGAGCCCGAAAGGGTAACGAGTCCGGTTCGCCGGACAGCCAGCACAGGTGCTACATGGCTGTCGTCAGCTCGTGCCGTGAGGTGTCGGGTTAAGTCCCATAACGAGCGCAACCCTTGTCCTGTGTTGATTTCTCACAGGAGACAGCCCAGAAAATCTGGGAGGAAGGTGAGGATGACGTCAAGTCAGCATGGCCTTTATGCCTTGGGCTACACACACGCTACAATGGATGGTACAGAGGGTTGCCAAGGAGCGATCCGGAGCTAATCCCAAAAAGCCATCCTCAGTTCGGATTGCAGGCTGAAACCTGCCTGCATGAAGTCGGAGTTGCTAGTAACCGCAGGTCAGCATACTGCGGTGAATGCGTTCTCGGGCCTTGTACACACCGCCCGTCACGTCATGAAAGCTGGCAACACCTGAAGTCGATGAGCTAACCCTTCTTCGGAAGGGGGGCAGTCGCCGAGGGTGAGGCCAGTGATTGGGACGAAGTCGTAACAAGGTAGCTGTACCGGAAGGTGCGGCTGGATCACCTCCTTTCTAGGGAGTGTCTACTCCTAGGTCGGTCTCTCCCATAAGTGGAGAGTTTCTCTAGTAAACTAACCCAAACCCTCCCTTCCACTATCCAGGGGTTAAGGTGCCTTTCTTTCTGACCCCACATCACCTCTGCCTACCCCCTTTTCATGCCCTAAGCCTACGCAGCATCGTACGCTTCGAGTGCTATTGGCAAGACTTGTGTGACACCATTCCCGGCCGCGGGCAATCCAATCAGTATAGCGCTAATTACTTCTTCACGAGACGCACCTGCCTGCTTCGCCAACTGTGTATGGAAGGGCACCCCACTCTCCAGCCGCAAAGCCGCCAAGACAGCCAAATACGCCAACTCTTCAGTCTTCTTGCCCAAAGCACTGGCATTGTCGAGACCCTGAACCGCTGCCATCCACGCTTGGGCACGCTTTGGAGCCTCTTTCATAAATGTTTGAAATGCGTTGCTGATCGCGGGTTGTTGGTTGCTCATCTATATCCCTTCCTTTCCAGTCAATGAGTTCCGCGATGCAAAGAAGCAGAAGAATTCGACCCCGATTTGTAACCATAACTATACCGCTCCGAACCAGCATCGCCTAGGAGGGTTCCTTGTGTCCTTGACACCTGATTCAGACAGCTACTATACTCTAAGTTGCGGGCCATTAGCTCAGCAGGTTAGAGCGCAGTCCTGATAAGACTGAGGTCCCTGGTTCGAGACCAGGATGGCCCACTTTCAAGCTGGTTCTGCGCCCAAAGACATGGGAAAGCAACTCCTCGACCACTAACTTCACCAAATCTTGCTCCCCGCTACCAGTACCAAAGCACTAGTGCTTAGTTGCGTAAATTAGCGCAATCATTTTCAGATGCATCCACCGCAATGTTTAGCTTCAGCGATGAGAACGTGGATTTCTCCAACTAAGCACTAGTCCAGGAGTACATACTCAACTGCCGATGTGAAGATAAATCCCACAACAACAACAATCACCGCCTGGAAGGCATCACACAAACGGGGGATTCGGTGTTAGGGCAGTGAACGGACGCCCGGCATCAGACCACCGGTGCTCCATAAGTCAATTGACAATCAGAGGGAGAGAATGTCATCATTAGGATCAAGCGGCGATGAGGGCACAGCATGCCATGATTAGGAGTTGGAATGGGAAATCCCAGGTATAAGGATTTTGCAAAGGAGGTTTAATGGCTGATGCAACGTATGATGCAGTGATAGTTGGGGGAGGAAACAAGGGACTGCTGCTGGCTATGTATCTCCTCAAGTATGGGGGCATGAGCGTCGGCATATTTGAAAGGAGACATGAGATTGGGGGGTGCCTGGCCACGGAGGAGATGTCGGCACCTGGTTTCCGGGGAAACGACCACGCCAACATCATCTTCCCCTGGTATTACGCGCCTGTGTGGCGTGATTTCCCCGATTTCTGGGACTACGGTGCGCAGTGGGAGCAGCATTTGTGCAGCGATGGCTTCGTTTTCAGAGACAATGAGACCTGCCTCGCCATCTATAGCGATAAGTTCGACCCCACGCAGGAGCGGACTGCCAGGGAGATCGCTCGGTTCTCCAAGAAAGACGCAGAGACATGGCTGAGGGTGTCAGCTCTGGAGCGAAGCGACGAGTGGCAAAAGGTACAGATGGATACGATATTCAATCCGGCCGAGCTGCGTCTTGCCCCAGAGTTCATGGAAAGACAGATGGCCCTCGCTGGGAAGCTCGTCGAAGCCAGCTTTATCCCCGACGGGCTGGCAATGTCCGCTAGCACTCTCCGGATGGCAAAGGAGTGGTATGAAAGCCCGGAACTGCAGTCCTGCGTCCTGAGATTCGCAGTTTCATCGGTCACGGACATCAACCAGCCCGGAGACGGGATCAATGCTATAGGGATGGCGACGCAGCTACCGACCATAGGCTTCATCAGAGGGGGAACCCATCAGGTGGCCCATGCTGCACACCAGATATTGGTGCAGAACGGGTGTAAGTTCTTCACCCACGCTGACGTTGACAAGGTCCTGATCGAGAACGGCGCGGCTACCGGCATCCGGCTCACCGACGGCAGCCAGATAGCCGCCAGAAAGCTAGTGGTCAGCGCCGGTCTGAGCCCGTGGCAACTGTGCTTCGATCTGGTGGGCAGAGAGTATTTAGATGACATAACGGCGAAGCGGATCGAGTTGCTGGAAGCCAACTTCGGCTGCTTGATGTGGTATGTCTTTGCTCTACACCAAGCACCACGGTATAAGGCTGAGGCCTTCAACCCTGACATACACGATTGCCTGTGGCTGGGGTTGCAGCCGGACCCTGATCCCATACACATCGCCAGGGAGTGCATGTACGAGAAGTTGCTCCAGTGGCCGCCGCTGGAGGACTACTGCCCGACGGTTACGTGCCACAGTATCGTGGATCCCTCCTTTGCGCCGCCTGGGAAGCACGTAGCCCAGACCGAGCAGCTTGCGCCGCCCGTCTCGCGCTACAGCGAGAAGGAATGGCTGGAAATCAAGAAGCGTTATGCCGACGAATTGATCGGCGTTTGGCAACAGTATGCACCTAATATGACCTGGGACAATGTCATCGGCGTTGACACCAACAGCCCTTATGACAGCTTACGGATGAAGAACCTGGGACCCAACGGGGCCATGTCTGGCATTGATCATCCGGTATACCAGATGCTGGACAACAGGCCTACCCCCGAGTTGGCCAACCACAGGACCCCGGTAAAGAACCTTTATGCCACCGGGGGATGCTGGCATGTGGGGTCCAACGCCGGGTCCGGCGAGTCGTACAACTGTTATAAGATTATTGCCAATGACCTGGGCTTGGGCAAGCCCTGGGAGGAAAAGGGGAAGGAAGAGCCCGATTCTCTGCTGCAGAAGCTGTGGGAGATAAGGAAGAAGGTCCAGGGATCGGCTAAGAGATAATGTTTCCTGGGTTACCCTTGTGGTATACGGTGAAAACGTAACTTAAGGAGAGGTAAATGGCACAAAAGTATGATGTCATCATTATCGGGGGTGGGCCCAACGGCCTTGAGATCGGCGCTTACCTGAGCAAGGCAGGGCAGAAGGTCTTGCTCCTGGAGAAGAGGTTTGAAGTAGGCGGAGGGCTGGCTACCGAGGAGGTCACCTTACCTGATTTCTTCCACAATACCCATGCTATATACCACATGATGGTGGATTATGCGCCTGTCTACCAGGACCTCAAATTCGAGGAGTACAACGTCAAA
>JBGOWL010000281.1:0-2737 GCA_041478585.1 Dehalococcoidia bacterium
ACACCGGTCCCAATGTTACCCAGACCTAGCAAACCAACATTGATACTCATGTTTCACCTTTCACCGGATCATGACAACCCAGGAATCTCTGCCTTGTCCTGCCTATTGCATGATACGCGGGGTTCTCGCATTTCGGTGCTTGGATTGACACAGCGATATCCTGCTTTCTTACCAGACGCGGCACTCTCGTCCAATGTCTCAGAATTCGCATGCGCTTATCCTACTCTGGTTCGTATTCGAAGACAACCGTCGATTCCATCGATGTAGCCCGTACGAAGGCACAGCAACGAGCCAGTAGGGGGTACAGTGCCCAACACTCGCATTGAACGAAACGCTATTGCGTTGAGCCACATGGATCCCTGCGATAGGCATAGCTAGAAGACTCTTGGTCAAGATAAGGCTTGCTGAGCATCAGCCTTGAGCTTTGCTGATTTCGTGGTAGAATTCGGGCCGGCGGTCCTCCATGAGGTCGAACTCAAACTCACCCGGTATCAACACCGTGCGCTTTCGGCGAGCCTCCTCCAAGTCCACATCTGCGTAGATAATTTCCTCTTCGGTGGGACTTGCCTCAGCCAGGGTCATGCCTTGACAGTCAATGATCTTACTTCTCCCGATGAAGCTGATTCCGCGCTCGTCCCCCACACGGTCCACGGCGATATAGTGCACCTTGTTTTCGAAGGCTCTGGTATTTATGACGAAAGAGGGAATCCTCTCCCTCCCCCTGGGCCAGTTGGTGGGCAGGGCAATGATGTCTGCTCCCGTCAGAGCCATTACCCTCGCACTTTCGGGGAAAGCACTATCGTAGCAAATATTGATTCCGATTCTTCCAATAGGAGTATGGTGTACTTTGAAAGGAAGGTTGCCCCTGTCCAAAAAGCGGTCTACCCCCAAGTGGGGCAGATGAATCTTGCGGTATTTCCCCACAACTCCCTCTGGCCCAACGAGAACCGCTGCATTGTAGAATCTATCCTCATCCCTCTCAATAAGCCCTATGATCACATAGACCTGTAGCTTTTGGCAAGCGGCCGCGATCTCCTGCGTGCTGTGACCAGGGATGGTCTCTGCAAGCGGCATGGCCTCATCCAGGCTGCGGAAACAATAGCCGGTGAGACAGCACTCGGGGAACACGGTTAGCCGAGCCCCCAATCTTGTTGCTTCCTTCAGCCTTTCTAGGCACGTATTAAGGTTCCTGGCCTTTTCCAATATTCGCGGGGTCATTTGCACCCCTGCAATTCTGATCTTCTCCATCACTCTTGTTCCCCCTCTATCCCGGAAACTAACTGCAGTATATTGCCCCCATAGAAAGCGGAGGCTATGGCTACACCGGGCCAGGTATCCTTCGCATCAAGCAGTTTACACGACCTTGTGCCGAGTAGTATACTCCAAGCCTGAACAGCTATGCTGGTCGTATCTCTCGAGAACGTGTTGCCTGATGACGGTCAAGATCGTTACTGACAGCGGCTCAGACATTTCGCAAGAGGAAGCCAGGAGGTTGGGTATCACCGTGGTGCCAGTCTACCTTCGCTTTGGTAACGAAGTCTATCGCGATGGAGTTGATATAAGTAGCGACGGCTTCTATGACAAGCTAGCGACCAGCTCAGTTCACCCTTCTACTTCATCACCATCACCTGGAGACTTTGCCAAAGCGTACGAGGAGGCGGCCCGAGAAACTGACGAGATTGTTTCTATCCATATCACCGGCAGGCATAGCGCCACCTATGATGCTGCGATGGTAGGTAAAGAGAGTGTGAACAAGAAGGGGTGTCGTATTGAGGCCATCGATTCCAGAGGTGTGACAATGTGGCAAGGCCTCGTTGTCATAGCTGCGGCCAAAGCTGCTGAAGCTGGATGCAGCCTATATCAGGTAGTGGAAAGGGCTCATGAAACCATTGGACAGCTGCGTGCTCTGGCACTTTTGGATACTCTGAAGTATGTAGTCAAAGGTGGGCGCCTTAGCAATACTATCTTCAAAGTGGAATCATTGCTTAATGTAAAGGCCCTAATTACCCTGCGCGACGGTGAGATCCGGCCAGCCGGGCTGGCACGCAGCCGGGGTAGAGGAATGGACCGACTTCGTGAGTTCATAAGGTCAGCATCACACATTGAGGAACTGGCTATAGTTCACAGTACTACCTTAGACGATGCTCAGGCGCTAGCCAACTACGCGTGTTCGCTCTTTCCCAACGTGACGCCACGAATAGCAAGATTAGGTCCAGCGTTAGGCGTCCATGCTGGTCCAGGAACTCTAGTTACCGTCGTGAAGGAAGCGAGTTAGGACCCATTTGGCATGGCGCATGTCGATGCCTTCAGATAACTCCATTGCGTGCTACTGGAGATAGCCGGACGGTAGTGTACCGGGCTGAACAATCTCGAGGAATGTGACTAAACGGAAGTCAGTTTCGTTTAATCGGTCCTGCCGGGGTTCACTGTGTGCTCGCAGCCACTGACCTGGCAAAGGTATTGGGCTTCAACCTCGTAGCATCTGGGGATGAATTGTTGAGATGCTGGGGCAGAGTGGTTCCTGACCACTGCGACGGAGGGGTATTGACAGATAGCCTTCGTGCTGCTACTTTGGGGCCAACTCAATCCAGGTTGAGAATGTTCAAGGAGGGTAGAGTGAAAGCCTATTGCATGAAGTGCAGAGCCCAAAGGGAGGTCAAGAATCCCAAGTCCATAGTGATGAAGAACAAGCGTCCCGCCACAGAGGGTGTGTGTCCTGTCTGTGGCACCAAGGTAT